>URTG01000029.1 GCA_900550705.1 uncultured Eubacteriales bacterium
GTAGGTCTCAAAATAACATTTTCTAAAAATTAACCCAACAAAAAAGTCGTGAAAATCCGACAAAGCTGGATTTTCACGACTTTTTCTAACGTTTGACGGGGGCTGTTCTCTTGCAATTCGCATTTTGAGACAGCCCCTTTTGTTCCTTAGTGGATGATGCACAGGGCCACGGTCAGCAGAATCCAGACAATGGCGACCCACTTGGTCATCTTGGCCAGCTTGGCATCGACGCTCTTGGCCTTGTTCTTGGACAGGAAGGTGTCCGCAGCGCCGGAGATGGCACCGGACAGGCCGGCGCTCTTGCCGGACTGGAGCATAACAATGGCGATCAGACACAGGGCCAGCAGCACCTGGATCACGGTCAGAACCAGCTTAATGGTCATAGAAATCATCGTTCCTTTCAAATGCCCTGCGGGCGAATCAGCAATATTCCGCCCTGCGGCATCTGGGCGTACAATCAAGGATAGCATAGAATCGCCGGAATTGCAAGCCCTTTCCCGGATTTTTGAAGCAAAACCCGGGAAAAATCAGAGCGAAGCTGATAGCGCGGCGATGGCCTCCACCTCCACCAGCACGTCCTTGGGCAGCCGGGCCACCTCCACGGCGGAGCGGGCGGGGCAGTCGGTCTGGAAGAACGACTGATAGACCTGGTTCATGGGGACGAAGTCCTCCATATTCTTCAGGAACACGGTGGTCTTGACCACGTTGTCCAGGGAGCCGCCGGCCTGCTCCAGAATGGCGGACAGGTTCTGGAACACCCGGGTGGCCTGGGCCTGAATGGTGGTCTCGGGGATCAGCGCGCCGGTGGCGGGGTCCAGGGGGATCTGGCCGGAGACGAACAGCAGATTGCCCGCCTTGACCGCCTGGGAATAGGGACCAATGGCCGCCGGGGCCTTGGGGGTGGAAATGATCTCTTTCATGGAAATGGCTCCTTTCGGGGGTTGGATAGAGCTAGTGTAGCACAGGGGAGACGGGGGCGCAAGGGGGAGTTAGGAGTTAGGAGGGATGAGTTAGGAGTTAGGGAATCCTTTGGCGGGTGCTTCTTGTACGGGGGTCACCCTCATCCGCCCCAGTGTGAGCACTGGGGCACCTTCCCTACCCCTTTTGTCGCTGCGCGACATTTCCCCCTGACAGGGGGAATCGGCCCCCTGGAATGGGGAAGGCTTTGCCCTGGCCTTCCACCCTCTGGGGGGAAGGTGGCACGCGAAGCGTGACGGATGAGGGGGACCAAAGGGCATTGAGTCCTTTCGCCAGAAGAATTTTTTGTGGGGCCGGCCGTAGGGGCCGCTGTTCTCAGCGGCCCGCGGCAGCCGAGGCATCCCCGAAAAAATCACTGCATAAAAATCGCCCGCAGGGGCTTGTGGCAGGCCAGAACGGCCCGCTCGGCCAGAACGGCCATGGCGTCGATATAAAACCGGGACAGATGGTGCTGGGCGGCGAAGACGGACAGTTCCGTGCAGGCCAGCACGCCGCAGTCGCAGCCCTGGCAAATCAGGTCCCGGTGGACCAGGGAGAACTTCTCCGGGTCGCCGTCCTTGCCGGCCTTCACATCGTCGTAAATCAAGGACATGACCTGCTTCTGGGCCTGGGGAGAGGGCGTCACCGGTTCAATGCCGAGGGCGGCGAACTCCTTTTGATACAGGCCGGTCCGGATGGTGCCGTCGGTGGCCAGAATGCCCGGGCGGGTGCGGCCCTGGGCCACCAGGGCCTTGGCCGTCTCCCGTATCATGTGCAGGATAGGGATACTCACCTGCTCCTGCACCCGGTCGAGAAAATAGTGGGATGTGTTGCAGGGCACGGCCAGCACCGTGCATCCAGCCCGCTCCAGCAGGCGGGCATCGTCCACCAGGCGCTGATAGACGGCCCGGCGCTGCTCCTCGCTGCCCAGGATGGCTCCGGTGCGGTCGGGCATCTGGCAGTCGGACAGAATCAGGGTGTTGACGTGCTCCTGGTCGGTGCGGGCATCGGTCCGGTCGATGACGAACTGATAGAATGTGTTGGTGGCCTGGGGACCCATGCCCCCCAGAACGCCCAAACGGTAGTCGGGCATAGGAACCTCTCCCCTTTCCGCTCCGGGCTTATTCCTCCGGCAGCTTGCTGTATTTGTTAAAGCGCTTGATGCAGCCCAGGTGATTTTTCATCACCCGCAGCCGCCGCTTGAGGGAGGCGTCCCCCTCATACACCAGGGAGTGGTGGTCCTTGCCAGCGGCGATGAGGGCCTTCATCCGGGCGTGATACTTCCTGGGGCTGAACTTGAAGGCGATCTGCCGGGGCACCATGCGCCACAGGGACGAGTCCTCCGTCATGGTAAAGGGCAGGTCGTGGTGCAGCAGCCGGTCCTCCACCACCAGGCGGGCGATGTTGTGCCCCGAGCCGGTGACGTAGTAGTTGCTGCGGCCCTGGCGGCAGTTGATCTCGAAGGCCTTGTACTTGCCGTCCCGCCGGTCATACTTGATGTCGAAGTTCGAGAAGCCGGTGTAGTGCAGGCTCTCCAGCAGGGCCTTGATCTTGCCCTCCAGCTCCTTGTCGCACTCGGTGAGGATCACGGCGTGGTTGCCGATGCCGTGGGGGGAGTGCTCCTCCATAAGCACATGGCCCAGGCACATGAGCTTTACCTGGCCGTTCCGGTCGGAGTAGTTGGTGAGCACCCGCATATAGCTGTCGTCCCCGGGGATGAACTCCTGCAGGACCATGTGGTCCTGATACCCGGCGGCGTAGACCTTGTCCAGGCTGGCCAGCAGCTCCTCCCAGCTCTGGCAGACGTAGACCTTGTTCAGGCTGGCGTCGCCGCAGGCCCAATAGGCCACAGAGTCGGCGGGCTTGGCGATATAGGGCGGGCCCCAGGGCAGGGTGAAGTCGTGGCCCATGGACTTGTCATAGATAACGGTGGCGGGGTGGTCGATGCCGTGCTCGTCGCACAGGGCGTAGAACTTCTCCTTGTTGATGAGGGTGTCCAGCAGCTCCCCGGGGATATAGGGGGCCACCACATTCTCCGGGAAGGTGCCGTTATACCGGGCGGCCAGCTGCACATAGCTGTCGCCGCAGCCCAGAAGCAGAACGGTCTTACCGGCGCACTCCCGGGCCACCTCGGCCACGTTGCGGCGGAAGGTGTCGGCGTTCTCGTTGTCCGGGCAGACCCGGTAATCTAAGATAGCGCTGCCCTTGCAGGGGAAGGAGGGGTACTTGCCAAAGGCGATGGAGCGCACCCCGTAGGCCTCGTGAAAGGCCCGGGCCACGCTGTACACATTGATGTCGCCGCCAAAGAGCAGCGGCTGAAAATTCAGACTCTCGTTCATAGCTCAGAAACTCCTTGTGGTCCCGCCGGACGCCCCGCCCGGCGGGAAATCAGCAAAAAATCGGCGTATTTTTCAAGCCGGAACCCCGGCAGAAGGGGAATGGTCCTCAGCGAAGCTCCACCGTAAAGCCCCGGGCATAGAGGGGGTCCATCTCAAACACGGCCAGGTCCCCGGCGGAGCATTTCAGGTTGGTCACGTCCAGCAGGGTCTCCGTGGCCCCGATGGGGCCCAGCAGCCTTGCCCGCTGGTCGCCCAGGCGGACGGTGCGGCGGCGGCTCTTTTTCCACCGGCGGACCATGGCCCAGAAGCCGGACTCCCGGGGGCGGGTGATGCCGTAGCCATTGAGATAGCCCACGGGGAGCACGGCCACCCGGGTGGGCCGTTTCAGAACGATGGGCTTGTCCGCCCCCAGGGTGTGCCCCTTGGGCAGCCAGCGGACCTCGGAGAGGGGGGCCTCGCCGTAGCCCACGGTTTTCAGTCCGTCGTCCCGGGTGCGGCGGCACCGGCCCAGCAGAGCGGAGCCTACCCGCACACCATCTAAGCGGGCCTCGTCGTCGTGAAGCAGGGCATAGGACCCGGCGGCGTGGACGGTGCCCGTCTCAAACCCGGCGGCGTGAATGCTGTGCAAAATCTGCTGGAACAGCTCCAGCTGCTGGTGGGTCTCCGGGTCGTTGGGCCGGGCGGCATGGAGCTGGGTGTAGATGCCGGACAGGGCCACGTTGGGCAGGGAGCGATAGGCCAGCAGGATCTTCTCCGGCTCTCCCGCCAGAAATCCGCCGAAGCCCATGCCCGTGTCCACCTGGATGTGGGCCTCCGCCACGGTGGAGCGCTCCCCGGCCAGGGCGTTCAGCGCCAGCCCGGTGTCTACGGAGGAGACGGTACACACCACCCCCAGGTCCACCAGCCGCTGCAGCTCCTCTCGGTCGGTGGTGGGCCGGAGCATTAATATCTCCTCGTCCACCAGCCCCGCCTTGCGGATGGCCTCGGCCTCCCCGACCTCTGACACGGCGAACCGGCCAATCCCCGCGTCCCGCAGCAGCTGGGCCATGGCGGCCGCTCCGGCCCCGCCCCCGTCTCCGGTGAGCACGCCGTAGATCACCGCGCCTCCGGCCCGGTCTTTGATCACGGACAGATTGTTCTTCAGCGCCCCGCGCTCCAGCACCAGCGTTCGCATACCGGCTCCCCCTTTTATTTTTTGGGTGTTGCCTATTTTACCACGGATTTCGGGGATTGTAAATCAGTTAGGAGTTAGGAGGGATGAGTTAGGAGTTTTTTAGTCCTTTGGTCGGTGGGTCTTGTACGATACGCCCCCTCATCCGCCCCCTGCGGGGGCACCTTCCCCCTTCCAGGGGGAAGGTGGCGCGGCGCAGCCGCGGCGGATGAGGGTGACTTTCGTACAAGAGGCTTCAACCCAAGGATTCCCTAACTCATCCCTCCTAACTCCTCACTCCTAACTCTCCCACTCCCTCCTAACTCCTAACTCTCCCAACCCGTTGCAATTCCGCCCTTTTTGGTGTAAACTATAAGCTGACAAATTGCCGGATGCCCCGGCGAAAGGAGAAGGGCTATGACATTTACCATGGAACAGTACCGCGCCAGCGCCCAGGCCATCCGGGCCAGGCTGGGCGGGTTTACGCCAAAGGTGGCCATGATCCTGGGCTCCGGCCTGGGCTTTTTGGGGGACGAGGTGCAGGACCCCGTGGCCGTGGACTACCACGACATCCCCTATTTCAAAGCCTCCACTGCCCCGGGGCACCGGGGGCGGCTGGTGTTTGGCGTTCTGGAGGGCCAGAACGTGGCCGTGATGCAGGGGCGGATGCACCACTACGAGGGCTATTCCTACGAGGAAGTGGTCTACGCCGTCCGGGTGCTGCGGCTGCTGGGGTGCGAGACCCTGGTAGTGACCAACGCGGCGGGCTGCGTCCGCACGGACTGGCAGGCGGGGGACCTGATGCTCATCACCGACCAGATCAAGCTGTTCTCCCAGTCCCCCCTGCGGGGGGAGAATCTGCCGGAGTTCGGCGTCCGCTTCCCCGATGCCTCCCACCTGTATACTCCCCGGCTCCAGGAATTGGCCCGGCAGACCGCCAGGGAGCGGGACATCCCCCTGCGGGAGGGCGTGTATTTCTATTGCTACGGTCCCCAGTATGAGACCCCGGCGGAGATTCGTGCGGCCCGTATCCTGGGCGGCGACGCCGTGGGGATGTCCACCGCGCCGGAGGTCATCGCCGCGGCCCACTGCGGCATGGAGGTGCTGGGGCTGACCCTGCTTTCCAACATGGCGGCGGGCATTCTGGACCAGCCCCTCAGCGAGCAGGAGGTCCTGGCCGCCGCCGAGGCCGCCCGGGAGAAATTCTCCGGCCTGATCCGGGCCTGCCTGGGAAAGCTGTAACGCAATTTCCCTTGCTGGAAAGACAAAACGAAACGCAGGAAGGAGACAACCATCCATGTCGATTTTATTGGAACACGCCTGGGCGGTGACCATGGACCCGGCGCAGCCGGTGCTCCGGGATGCCTTTGTGGCCGTGGAGGGCAGCAGGATCGCCTCGGTGGGGACGGTCCGCCCCGCCGGGGACTTTGACCGGGTGATGGACTGCCGGGGCAAGGCCCTGCTCCCCGGCTTTGTCAACGCCCACACCCACCTGCCTATGACCCTCATGCGGGGCTACGGCGGGGGGCACGACTTGCAGCACTGGCTCAACGACTATATCTTTCCCGCCGAGGACAAGCTGGATTCCCGCAGCGTGACGGCGGGCACCCAGCTGGCCCTGGCGGAGCTGATCGCCGCCGGAGTGACCTGCGTGGCGGATATGTACTACTTCTGCCCCCACATCGCCCAGGCGGTGGCGGACAGCGGCCTGAGCGCCAACATCAGCCGGTCGGTCACCTGCTTCGCCCCGGTGGACGACCCGGCGGACTACTACGCCTGCCGGGAGCTGCGGGAGCTGGAGCAGCAGTGGAACGGCTATGACGACGGCCGCATCCGGGTGGACGCCTCGGTCCACGGGGAGTATACCTCCTTCTCCGCCCCCAAAATGTGGGAGTATCTGGGGCGGTACGCCGCCGACCACAGGCTGGGGATGCAGGTCCATGTGTCAGAGACCTATTCCGAGCACGAGGAGTGCAAGGCCCGCCACGGCGGCAAAACGCCCCTGCAAATTCTGGATGACTACGGCGTCTGGCAGGCGGGGGGGCTGGCGGCCCACTGCGTGTGGGTCAGCGACGAGGACATGGAGCTGATGGTCCGCCGGAGCATCACGGCGGTGCACAACCCCGTCTCTAACCTGAAGCTTGGCTCCGGCGTGGCCCGGGTGCCCGCCCTGCTGAGGGCCGGGGTGAACGTGGCCCTGGGCACCGACGGCGTGGCCTCGAACAACAGCCACGATATGCTGGAGGAGATCAAGCTGGCCGCCATCCTCCACAAGGGCGTGAACCGGGACCCCATGGCGGTCACCGCCCGGCAGGCCTTGGAGATGGCCACGGTGAACGGCGCACGGGCCCTGGGCCGGAGCACCGGCGTCATTGCCCCCGGGAAGGACGCCGACCTGATCCTCATCGACCTGACCCGCCCGGAGCTTACCCCCTGCCACGACGTGGAGGAGAATCTGGTCTTCTCCGCCCACGGCAGCGACGTGGTGATGAATATGGCCCGGGGCCGGGTCATATATGAAAACGGGAGCTTCCTCACCCTGGACCTGGAGCGCATCCGCCGGGAGATGGAGGAGTATGCCCTGCCCCGCATTTTCGGGGCCTGAGCGCGTAGAATGCGGCGGCCGTTTCCAAACGCCGCATCAGGAAGGAGAGGCCTTATGGCACAAAGTCACCGGCCGCCCCACCGGGCGGCCACCAAGAAGCAGAGCACCTTTTTCGGCGGCGCGGCCATTCTGGCGGTGGGAATTCTGGTGGTCAAGCTCATCGGAATGTTCTATAAAATTCCCCTGGTCAACATCATCGGCGAGCAGGGCACCGCAGATTTCAACAACGCCTACAATATCTATGCCGTTCTGCTGACCATCTCCACGGCGGGCCTGCCCGTGGCCGTGTCTAAGCTGGTCAGCGAGGCCAACGCCCTGGACCGGCGGAATCAGGTCCACCGCATTTTCCGCCTGGCCCTGGTGCTGTTTTTGGCCCTGGGTCTGGTGTCCTTCGGGGTGATGTTCTTCCGGGCGGATTGGCTGGCCGGGCTGATGAACGATTCCAAGGCCGCCCCCGGCATCCGGGCCTTGGCCCCGGCGGTGGTGTGCGTGGGCTGTCTGGCCGCCATGCGGGGCTACTCCCAGGGGCACAGCAATATGGTCCCCACCTCCATCTCCCAGATCATCGAGGCCCTGTGCAAGCTGGCGGTGGGTCTGGGCCTGGCCTTCTGGCTGGTGAAGGCGGGGAAGGACCCCTCCACCGCCGCGGCGGGTGCCATCACCGGCGTGACCGTGGGCACGGTGGTGGCCCTGGCGTATATGGTGCTGGACTTTTTCCTCGCCCGCGCCCAGGAGTCCCGGGGGGCGGAGGATGCGCCGGACAGCGCCGGGTCGATCCTGGGCAGCATCCTGAAAATCGCCATCCCCATCACCCTGAGCTCGTCCATGGTGGGCATTGTCACGGTGATCGACTCCTCTCTGGTCCAGGGCCAGCTCCAGCGGGTGCTGCTGGAAAATCAGAGCAGCTGGGCCCTGTATGAGGGCGTGGTGGACTTCACCAAGCTGGAGACGGCCCTGAGGGCCTGGCAGGCCACCCTGTCCGCCGGGACCAAGGTGACCATGGCCGCCCTGTCCGCCCAGGTGGGCACCAGCGTCACCGCCCAGAATTTACAGACCGCCCTGGAATCGGTGAGCCGCACTCTCTATGGCAACTACGGCGGCGCGCTGAATATCTACAATCTGCCCACCTCGCTGATGACGGCCATCACCGCCTCGGTCATTCCGGCGGTGTCCGCCGCCCTGGCCCGGAAGGACCGGAAGGGGGCCGCCCGGGTGACGGGCTCCGCCCTGCGGATCACCGCCCTGCTGTCCTTCCCCATGGGCGTGGGCCTGTTCGTGCTGGGCACCCCCATTATGGGAATGCTGTTTCCCAGCCTGACCACCAGCCTGGCCGGTCCGCTGCTGTCCACCCTGGGCCTGGCCACGGTGTTCGTGTGTATGATGCTGGTGTGCAACTCGGTGCTCCAGGCCCACGGCTTTGTCAATCTGCCGGTGTTTATCATGGTGCTGGGCGGCGTTTTGAAGATCGCCGTGAACTACAACGTGGTGGTCCGACCCGCCATCGGCATTTACGGCGCACCGATGGGCAATATCCTGTGCTTCGCCCTGTGCCTGGCGCTGGACCTGATCGTCATCAGCCGGGTGATCCCCAATCACCCCCGGCTCCTGCCGGTGTTCCTCAAGCCGCTGATCGCCTCCGTCTTTCTGGGCGGGGCGGCCTGGGCGGTGTATGGCCTGCTCCACCGGGTGCTGAGCCGCGATGTGGTGAACGCCGCGGGAGAGACCGTCCGGACCATCGGCCGGGTGCCCAACGCGGCGGCGGTGCTGGCCGCCATCGCCGTGGCCGGGGTGGTCTATCTGGTGCTCATCGTGGCCCTGCGGGCCCTGTCCAAGGAGGACCTGGCGCTGATGCCCAAGGGCGAAAAAATCGCCAGACTCCTCCATCTATAAGGGAAAACCGGGGGAAGTACGGAAAAATGGACGTATTTTCCCGAAAAAACGGGAAAATATAAGAGAAAAAGCTTGATAAGGAAGATAAACTGTGGTAGATTTTGAGAGGAAAGACCGCTATGACCTGAACGACCTGCTCCGGGTCATGGAGCTGCTGCGCTCCCCCGGGGGCTGCCCCTGGGACCGGGCGCAGGACCACCACTCCATCCGGCGCAATATGCTGGAGGAGGCCTATGAGGCGGCGGAGGCCATCGACCAGGAGGACCCCGCCCACCTGAAGGAGGAGCTGGGGGATGTGCTGCTTCAGGTGGTGTTCCACGCCTGCATGGCCCAGGAGGCCGGGCAGTTTGACTTTTCCGACGTGGCGGACGGCGTGACCCGGAAGCTGGTCTTCCGTCACCCCAACGTCTTCGGCGGCGCCCCCGCCGGTGACAGCGCCGTGGCCCTGTCCACCTGGGACGACCAGAAGCGGGTGGAAAAGGACCAGCGCACCACCGGCGACGCCATGGATGCCGTGGCCCGCTCCCTCCCTGCCCTCATGCGGGCGGAGAAGGTGCAGAGCAAGGCCGCCAAGGCCGGGTTCGACTGGCCCGGGGTGGGTCCCGCCCTGGACAAGCTGACCGAGGAGCTGGAGGAGCTGAAAACCGCCGTGAAGGAGGGCACCAACATGGAGGAGGAGCTGGGCGACCTGCTGTTCGCCGCCGTGAAGGTGGGCCGCTTTCTCGGGATGGACAGCGAGCTGGCCCTCCATGCCGCCTGCGAAAAGTTCATCCGCCGCTTCCGCCGGGTGGAGACCCTGGCCCGGGGGGACCTGAAGGACCGCCCGCTCTCTGAATTAGAGGCCCTCTGGCAGCAGGCCAAGCAGGCGGAGCAAGCCGCGACTTAACTCCCCGGAGCGCCGGGATTAAGTATATACGTTATCCGAGCGACAGGCGCAAGGGCGCCGTCTCAACGAGTACAGGAGGAAAATTACCATGAATAAAAACGAACTCATCGCCGCTGTGGCCGAGAAGGCCGAGCTGTCTAAGAAGGACGCCGAGGCCGCCGTCACCGCCGTTGTGGACGCCATCACCGAGTCCCTCTGCCAGGGCGAGAAGGTCCAGCTGGTGGGCTTTGGCTCCTTCGAGGTGAAGACCCGTGCCGAGCGGGTGGGCCGTAACCCCAAGACCAAGGAGACCATCCAGATTCCCGCCTCCAAGGCCCCCGTGTTCAAGGCCGGCAAGGCCCTGAAGGACGCCGTGGCCCAGTAATTTCCGGAAAAATACAACACACGCCGGGGGCGCTGCGTTCGGCAGCGCCCCCGGCTTTTAGGAGGCAGAAACTATGCGACTGGATAAGTGGTTAAAGGTATTCCGGCTCATCAAGCGCCGCACCGTGGCCAACGAGGCCTGTGACAACGGCCGGGTCACCGCCAACGGCCGCCCCGTCAAGGCCAGCTACGACGTGCAGATTGGCGACGTGCTGGAGCTGAAATTCGGCGAGCGCACCGTGAAGGTGGAGGTCCTCAGCGTGGCGGACATCGTGGGCAAGGCCGACGCCTCCGCCCTGTATCAAGAGGTGCGGTAATGTCTGGACGACGGGGAAGGGGGCCGCTGGCCCTGGCGCTGGCCGCCGGGGTGCTGCTGGGCAGTCTCTCCGGCTGCGGTGCCCGCACCGCCCAGGCGGAGACCCAGGTGTTCGCCATGGACACGGTGATGAGCCTTCAGGTCTGCGCCCCCAAGCAGGCCGAGGCCCAGGCCGCCCTGGACGAGGCGGTGGCGGAGCTGTACGACCTGGACCGGACCCTGTCCGTCACCGGCGGGGACAGCGACGTGCGCCGGCTGAACGACGCCGCCGGGAACGAGAGCTGGGTGGCCCTGCATGAGACCGGGGCCGACGTGCTGCGCCAGGCGCTGGAGCTGTGCGCCGCCACCGGCGGGGCGCTGGACATCACCACCTACCCGGCCATGGAGGCCTGGGGCTTCCCCTCCGGGGACTACCGGGTGCCCGACGAGGCGGAGCGGGCCGCCCTGGCGGAAGGAATCGACTATACCCGGGTGGAGCTGGCCCAGGACGGCGACCAGGCCCGTCTGCCCCAGGGCACGGCCCTGGACCTGGGCGCGGTGGGCAAGGGCTACGCCGGGGACCGGCTGGCCCAGCTGCTCCGGGCCAGGGAGGTGACCTCCGCCCTGCTGAATCTGGGTCAGAGCACCATCGTGGCCATCGGCAGCCGCCCGGACGGCACCCCCTGGCGCATCGGCATCCAGGACCCGGCGGGGGAGGACTACCTGGGTGTGCTGGAGCTGGCCGACGGGGCCGTGGGCACCTCCGGCGGCTATCAGCGGTATTTTGAGCAGGACGGGGTGCGCTACTGGCACATTCTCGACCCCGCCACCGCCGCCCCCGCCCGGTCGGGCCTGGCCTCGGTGACGGTGGTGTCCCCCTCCGGCCTGACCTGCGACGGGCTGTCCACCGCCCTGTTCGTCATGGGGGCGGACGGGGCCTTGGCCTTCTGGCGGGAGCACCCGGAGCTGGACCTCCAGCTGCTTCTGGTGGCGGAGGACGGGACGGTGTCCCTCACCCCCGGCCTGCGGGACGCCTTTACCCTCAGCGACCACACCCGGGAGGTGACGGTGCTGCAATGAAGCGGAGCACAACGGTTCTGACCGCCGCCCTGGTCCTCCTCGCCCTCGCCGCCGGAGGGGCCATCGGGTGGACCCGGAGCCACGGCGGAACGGCCCACCCCGTGGCCGCCATCACCGTGGACGGCAAGCTGGTGCGGGAGATTGACCTGACGGAGGTGACCGGGCCGGAGACCTTCGACGTGCCGGGGGCCAACGGCGGGAGCAACACGGTGCAGGTGGAGCCGGGGCGCATCCGGGTGTCCGCCGCAGACTGCCCGGACCACATCTGCGTGGACCAGGGGTTTATCTCTGACGGGACGGTGCCCATTGTCTGCCTGCCCCACAAGCTGATGATTTCCATCTCCGGAGGAGGCGAGGACCTTGACGGCGCGGCGGGATAAGGGGGCGGGACGGCTGACCCGGCTGGCCCTGCTGTCCGCCATCGCCCTGACCATCTTTATGGTGGAGGCCCAGCTTCCCGCCCCCATCCCCATCCCCGGGGTGAAGCTGGGGCTGGCCAACATCGTCACCGTCTACGCCGTGGTCTGCTTGGGCCCGGCGGACGGGCTGATGGTCCTGTGTACCCGGGTGTTTCTGGGGTCTGTCTTCTCCGGGCAGATGATGACCCTGCTGTACTCCGCCGGGGGCGGTCTGCTGTCCTGGCTGGTGCTGGTCCCTCTGGCCCGTATCTTTGGGCGGAAACAGCTGTGGCTGTGCAGCCCCGCCGCCGGATTGGCCCATAACGTGGGCCAGCTCCTGGTGGCCGCCGGGGTGATGCGGACCTGGGCCGTCCTGGCCTATCTCCCCTACCTCATCCTCTCCGGCCTGGCCGCCGGCCTGTTCACCGGCCTGTGCGCCCAGCTGGTGGTGGAGCGGCTGGGGAACATACAATCATAAGAAAAGCCCCCGGGCCGACGGCAGAAGCCGCTGCGGTCCGGGGGCTTTTCGCAGGAACAGAAATTAAAACGCGGCAAAGCCGGCGCCGAAGGCCCTGCACTGGGCCAGTCCGTCGTCGTCGGGGGTCTCGTTGAGGATGAGGCCCTGATCATAGAGGTTGGCGTTGGCGGCCTCGGTGCGGGCCTGCCAGTCGCGCATCCACTGGCCGTCGCCCCAGCCGTAGGAGCCGAACAGGGCCACCTTCTTGCCGCTGAGACGGCCCTCCAGATCGGTGAAGAAGGGCTCGAACTCCGACTCCTCCAGCACCTCGGCACCCATGGCGGGGCAGCCCAGGGCCAGCAGATCATAGGCCAGCGCCTGATCCACGGTGATCTCGCTCACCTGCTTCACGTCCACCTGGGCCCCGGCGCCCTGGGCGCCCTCGGCGATGGCGTTGGCCATGGCCTCGGTGTTGCCAGACATGGACCAGTAAATCACAGCCATTTTGCTCATAAGAAAAACCTCCAAAATAAAACTCAGATATGGTCTCTATTTCGCCCCGGAGGGACGGAATAAACAGGAAAAAGAAAAGAATTCTGCGGCGGCCTTCGGGCGAATCCGCAGGGGCGGCTATCAGCCGCCCGCACGACGATTGCCGGGCTAACGGCGGGGCGGCCGCCCCTACAAGGGGGCAAGGATATTTCCCGCAGACAGGACCGCGCTTCCTCACACCGCCGGGAACAGCTGGGCCAGGGTCATGCCGGAGGCCACCCGGCGGCACAGGGCGGCGCGGCAGCGGTGAAAGGTGCGGAAGCGCTGCCGGGCCTCCTCCACCGGGCCGTAGACCTTCCAGGGGCCGCACAGCTTGCAGTTCCGGCCCCCGTTGCGGCGGAAGCCCTCCACGTCCACGGGGGGATAGCCCAGGAACAGGCCGATCTCGTGGGGGAAGTCCGCCCCCTCCAGCCGATGGCGCAGGGCGGAGAGCATTTCCTCCAGTCCGCCGTCCACGGGGTAGCCCTCCCGGGTCAGCATGGCGGACACATCGGGCCGGGCCAGCCACCCGGCCAGCCGCGCCGGGCGGTAGACCAGCACCAGGGCGCAGCCGTCCGCCCGCCAGTGCAGCGGCTCAATGCGGATGCCCCGGGCGGACAGCAGCCGGTCGTAGTCCGCCAGCAGCGGCGCGCCCGGTCCGCCCACGGGCCAGGCGATCAGGTCCGCCGGCTTGATCCCCGCCAGCGACGGGGCGCAGTGGAACGCCAGCACCTGCTCCACGGTCTGTTCCTCCCGGCTCATAGCCGCACCTCCCGGAAAGGTTAGCTATTGCTAACCAAGCATGAAAATCAAAGGCGGGATTCGGCCCGTCTGCTCCGATGGTTAGCGATTGCTAACCGATGGGGATACTATACCACGGCAAGGGGCGGTTGTCAAGAAAAAAGAACTGCAAGTTCAAACATTGTATATTGCAAAAACACGGCAAATTTGCGATGACGAGGCGGATTCGAGCCGTAGGGGCCGCTGTCCCCAGCGGCCCGCGATGACCACAGCACCACC
>URTG01000030.1 GCA_900550705.1 uncultured Eubacteriales bacterium
CGTTTTTCGTACACACCGCAGTCCCACAAATGGCCAGAAAACTCCTACCTCCTCCCTCCTACCTCCTAACTAAAAAAGGGGCTGCTCCGCAGCCCCTTTTTCGCACTATTTACTTCTGGTCCGGGGCATAGGCCACCACGGTGCGGCGGTTGGGCTCCACGCCGGTGGAGTAGGTGGTGACGCCGGGGTAGTCCTGGAGGGCGGTGTGGATCACATGGCGCTCATAGGCGTTCATGGGCTCCAGGGTCATGCTCCGGCGGAAGCGGACCGCCTTGCCCGCCACCTTGACGGCCAGGTGCTTCAGGGATTCCTCCCGCTTGGCGCGGTAGCCCTCGGCATCTACGTGGACGCGGACGCGCTTGGTCTGTCCGTGGTTGACGGAGTAGTTGGTCAGCTGCTGGATGGCGTCCAGCGTCTCGCCCCGGCGGCCGATGATGGCCCCCAGGTTCTGGCCCTGGAGAATCACCTTGTAGCTGCCGTCGCTGCCCAGATAGAGCTCAGGGACGGCCTCCACGTCCAGGTGCTGCATCAGCCCGGCCAGGAAGGTGCGGATCTGCGCGGCCTTCTCGTCGCCCTCCTCCACGGGGGACAGGGTGACCGGGGCGGGGGCGGGACGGGGGGTGCTGCTGCCGATGAGCACCTCGTCCCCCTCCTGGAGGCGGGCGCTGCTCCGGCGGGGCTCCTCCCGGCGGCGGCGGTCGTTCCGGGCGGGACGGCTGCTGCGGCTGGGCTGCCAGCCGGGCTTGGCGGCCAGGATGGTCTCCTCCTCCGCCGGGGCCTCGGGGGCCTGGGGCGCGGGGGCAGGGGCCTCCTCCTGCACCTGCACAGGGGCGGGGGCGGGTGTCTCTGCGGGGGCGGGCTTCTCCTCCGCCGCAGGGGCGGCGGGCGCGTCCTCGCCGGGGACCTCATAGCTCACGCGGACCTTGGCGGGGTTGCCGCCGAAGCCCAGAAAGCCGGACTTGGCCCGCTCGATCACTTCCACGGAAACGTCGTCCCGCTCCAGACCCAGCTGGAACAGGGCGGCGGAGATGGCGTCCTCCTCAGAGCGCCCGGTGGTCTCGATCCATTTGGTCATGGTTAGCCCTCCTTCTTCTCCTGGTCCTGGGCCGAAGTCTCCTCCGACTTATGCTCGGCGGGGGCGGCCTTCTGGTCGTTTTTCTTGTTCTTCTTGGCGGCGGCCTCCTCCATCTCCCGGCGGATGAGCACGTCGGGGTCGGCGTAGGCGGTCACTTCGCCGAAGCGGCCGGGGATGTAGCTCCGGCCCCTGGCGTAGGCCCGGATGCCCTCCCGGCTGTCGTCCCGGTTGACGCCCTCGCCGGCGGGCTCCTCAGGCTTTTTCTGGCCCTTCTTCTTTTTGTTGGCCTTTTCCTCCTCGATGCGGCGGGCGCGCTCCAGGCGGGCCTCCTCCTTGCGCTTCTTCTCGTCCTCCTTGGCCTGGCGCTCCCGCTCCTCGGCGGCCTTCTGCGCGGCCTCGTAGTCCTTCTTCAGCAGCTTGGCGCAGATGACCTCCTGGGCCATGGTGACAATATACTGGGTGATCCAGTACACGCACAGGCCGGCGGGCAGGGTGTAGCCGATCCACAGGGACAGCAGAGGCATGGTCCACATCATGGTCTTGTTCATCTGGTCGGCCTGGGTGTTCTGGGTCTGGCGGTTGATCTTGTTGGTGGCGAAGGACACCTTCATGGACAGGAAGGAGGTGGCCGTAGACACCAGGGGCAGCAGGAACAGGCCCACGGAGTCCCAGGAGATGCCGTTGGCCCAGAACTTCCAGTTGGGGATCTCAGACAGGTTCATCCCCAGGAAGGAAAAGTCCAGGGCGAACAGACCGCTGCCGGCGTCGCCCAGGGCGGCCTGGGCCTTGGCCATCAGGTCGGCGTTCTGCAGGGCGCTGGCCATGGCGATCTGGGGGAAGGCGCCGGAGTTGGCCACGCCGGTGATCTCGGAGATCTGGGCGAGCATCTCCTTGGAGCCGACGCCCATCATATAGGTCAGCGGTTCGCGGATGATGTAGTACAGGCCGATGAGCACCACCATGGGGATGAGGCTCCACAGGCAGCCGCCCATGGGGTTGACGTGCTCCTGCTCATAGAGCTTCTGCAGCTCCAGGTTGTAGCGGGCCTGGTCCCGGCCGTATTGCTTTTTCAGCTGCTCCATCCGGCCGGAGAGCATGGTGGTCTGGATCATGCTCTTTTTGCTCTTCAGCGTGACGGGGAACAGAATGGTTTTTACCACGATGGCAAAGAGGATCAGGGCAATGCCGTAGCTGTTGAAGAACTCATAAAAGAACATCAGCAGCCAGGCAAAGGGTTTTAGAATCATACCCACAACGTAACCTCCATGAAAGTCAGATAGACCGGCAGGCGGTCCCCGGATCAGGGCACGGGGTCATATTCCATTGACTTCTGCCGGTGAAAGGGATGGCACCGCAGCAAGCGCCGCAGCGCCAGCCACCCCCCCTTCCAGGCCCCATATTTCTCCACCGCCTCCAGCGCATACTGGGAGCAGGTGGGAATAAAGCGGCAGCAGGGCGGGAAAAGCGGCGAGATCGCCCGCCGATAAAACCGGATTCCGGCCAGGAGCAGCCCCTTCAAGGCTGGCTCTCCCGGGGGGCGAGCATCCCCAGCTTTTTCATCAGCTGGACGAAGCTCCGCTCCAGCTCGGCGTAGCGGGAGACGATGGCCCGGGCCCGGGCCACCACCACAATGTCATATCCGGGGACAAGCTGGCTTTCGTGGGTGCGGTACAGCTCGCGGATGCGGCGGCGGACAAAGTTGCGCTTTACCGCCTTGCCCAGCTTCACGCCGGTGGTGATGCCCAGACGGCTGTAGCTGCGGCGGGTGCGGCGGCAATAGACGGCAAAGTAGGGAGAAACGGCACTTTTCCCCTTTTGATACAGCCGGCGGAATTCATGGTTCTGTTTCAGGGAAACGGTATGCTTCATGGCGCCTCCTGTGATCAAAAAGCTCTGTATGTGCGTATGGGGCGGGGGAATAGCTCCCACGCCCCTTTCTGCGCGATCTATTGGCAGCAGTGTCCTCTCGCTGCATCTCGTAAGAGATCCCGTTTCACACGGTCCCGATTATGACGCAGGTGACCGGCAAACGCCGGCGCACCGCCCGTCACCCCACAATCAGTGGGACAGACGGACGCGGCCCTTGGCCCGGCGGCGGGCCAGCACCTTGCGGCCATTGCGGGTGGCCATACGCTTGCGGAAGCCGTGCTCCTTGGAACGCTGGCGCTTCTTGGGCTGATAGGTACGAAGCATGGGGGACACCTCCTCATTAGATTTCAAACCGGCTTTCCCGGCTCAGCAACAGCCTGTTCGGCTGCGGTCTGCTTTCCCATAAGCCGGAGTTCCCCGTTTTTCTTCCGGCGGAGGACTCTGGCTCGATTCCAAAAAAGGACACAATGGCCCCTTTTCTCAGGATGCGTCCTCCATTATAGACGATGCAAGCGGCAGCTGTCAACCTTCTTTTTTGCCGGAACGGCGGATTTTGTCCACAATATTTTCCACATTCGCCGGACTTTTCTACCTCTTGTGTGTATTTTTTTAAAAAAAATACAAGCCAGCCCCTCTCCGGACACACCTATAAAATAAAAACCCCGAGAAATTCTTGCGGTGCTTTGTATTTTTTGATATAATGCATTTGTGAGAGTTTTTTCTTTTCCACAGCCTCTGTGGAAATTTTTCACCCACCCCCCGCTCCGCCTTGTTCAGAACCCGAAGAAGGCGGCGGGTCGTTCTGCCCTTCTCCGGCCAACCGGCCCCGGGGCAGGACCGCCGCGCCGCGGCGAGAGGCGGCAAAAACGTTCAGGCGCCGGGGCAGAACCGGGCCGGAAGGAGGACCCCTGCATGAACCCTGCTGCTGAGATCTGGGCGAAGGTCATTGAGCTGATGCAGACCGATATGACTGCCACCACCATCAATACCTGGTTTGACGACGCCAGCGCCGTGTCGCTGGACGAAAACCGCTTCGTCCTGTACAGCCCCACCCGGTTCAAGCGGGATATCATCGCATCCCGCTATGTTCCATTCATCCAAAACGCCCTGCACGAGCTGTTTTCCGCCGACTTCGACGTGATCGTCCTCACCGAGGGGGAGATGGACACCCTGAAAACCGCCAAGCAGAGCAGCTTCCTCCCCGGGACGGAGGAGTACACCTTCGAGCGCTTCGTGGTGGGCTCCTCCAACAAGTTCGCCCACGCCGCCGCCCGGGCCGTGGCAGACAATCCCGGGCAGAGCTATAACCCCCTGTTCATCCACGGCGAGTCCGGCCTGGGCAAGACCCATCTGCTGTACGCCATCGCCCACACCATCCACGACCACCACCCGGACTATAAGGTGGTGTACATCAAGGGCGACACCTTCACCAACGAGCTGATCCAGGCCATCCGCGAGGGCCGCAACTCCGAATTCCGGGAGAAATACCGGGGCGCCGACGTGTTCCTGATGGACGACGTGCAGTTCATCGCCGGCCGGGACTCTACCCAGGAGGAGATGTTCCATACCTTCAACACCCTGTACGAGCTGAAAAAGCAGATCGTCTTCACCTCCGACCGCCCGCCCAAGGAGATGCTCCGCCTGGAGGACCGGCTGAAGACCCGCTTCGAGTGGGGCCTGCTGGCCGACATTCAGCCCCCCGACTACGAGACCCGCATGGCCATCATCAAAAACAAGGCCATCCGCATGGGGGTGGAGCTGCCCGAGTTCCTGCTCCAGCTCATCGCCGAGAACATCACCGCCAACGTCCGGCAGATCGAGGGCACGGTGAACAAGATCATGGCCTATCAGGACCTGATGGGCGACACGGTGGACAAGGGCACCGTGGTCCGGGCGGTGAAGGATATGTTCAAGGACAAGTCTGACATCGTGCCCACCGCCGACGTGATCATCGACGAGGTCTGCAAGTACTACAACCTCGAGTCCGCCACCCTCCGGGGCCAGGGCCGGGCCAAGGACATCTCCCTGGCCCGCCAGATCGCCATGTATCTCATCCGCCGCATGACCAACCTGTCTCTGAAGGAGATCGGCAAGGAGTTCGACGGCCGGGACCACACCACCGTGCTCCACTCCATCGAGCGCATTGAGGACCTGGTGAAGAACGACGCGGAGAAGGCCGAGGTCATCAAGGACGTCACCGCCAACATAAACATCCGATATGAATGAATAAATATTCATGTATATCCGGCTGAGGCTGTCCTTTTCTGTGTTTCTGGGGCGGACTGTCCGCCCTTCGCGGACTGCCTCTTTCCACACAAAAATGTGGAATGTTCGTTGAAGAATGTGGAAAACTTGTCCCCGTCCAAAATCCTGTGGACGGCGGCCCGATTTTCTCCACACCCCCTGTGGACCGTTTTTTCCTTGCGCCCCAGAGCATTCCCCCGACTTTCCACACTTTTTTTCCCTACGGATACTGTTACTATTTTTATCTTATCCTCTCCCCTCGTCCGGAGAGAAAGAGACTGGAGGAATCCCCATGAAATTTTCCTGCGAAAAGGCGCTGCTCACCACGGCGGTCAGCGTTGCATCCCGGGCGGTGGCTGCAAAAAGTTCCATCGCCGCCATGGAGGGCATCCTGCTGGAGGCCAGGCAGAGCCTTCAGCTCACCGGATATAATTTAGAGACCGGCATCCAGGCCACCGTCCCCGCCGAGGTGACGGAGCCCGGCTCCCTGGTCCTGTCCGCCCGGCTGTTCGGCGAGATCGTCCGCAAGCTGCCCGACGACGTGGTGGTCTTCTCCGCCCAGGGCTATATGGTCAACATCAGGTGCGGCCTGGCGGAGTTCAACATTCTGGGCATGGACCCGGAGGAGTTCCCCGAGCTGCCCGCCGTGGACCAGCAGAACAGCCTGACCCTCCCCCAGCCCGCCCTGCGCTCCATGATCGCCCAGACCCTGTTCGCCGTCAGCGACAACGAGAGCCGCCCCATCCACACCGGCTCCCTGTTCGAGGTAGAGGGCGACCAGCTCACCGTGGTGTCGGTAGACGGCTACCGCCTGGCCCTGCGCCGGGAGACCGTGAGCGAAAAGCGGGGGGCCGACGCCTTCTCCTTCGTGGTCCCCGGCTCCGCTCTGAGCGAGGTAGAGAAGATCTGCTCCGGCGAGGAGACCGTCACCGTCATCCAGGGCGCCCGGCACGTGCTGTTCCGCACGGGGGACATTCTGCTGGTCTGCCGCCGGTTGGAGGGCGAGTTCCTCTCCTACCGCAACGCCATCCCCCGGAACAACGCCATCCGGGTGGAGTGCGAGACCCGGGCGCTGCTGTCCTCCATCGAGCGCGTGTCTCTGATGATCAGCGAAAAGCTGAAGGCACCCCTGCGCTGCACCTTTGGGGACGGGCTGGTGTCCATCACCACCAAGACCGCCATCGGCGACGCCGCCGACCAGTGCCCCATCCTGGGAGACGGCCAGGGGCTGGAGATCGGCTTCAACAATAAATACCTCATGGACGCGCTGAAGGCGGCCCCGGCGGACAAGCTCCGCCTGGAGTTCAACTCCGGCGTGGCCCCCTGTGTCATTCTGCCGGCGGAGGGGGAGGAGCGCTTCATCTATATGGTGCTCCCCGTCCGGCTGAAGGCCAACTGACACCATAAAATTCCCCGGGAAAGGCGGAACACCCATGGAAACCACCGAAATTCAGATCCATACCGAGTTTATCAAATTGCAGGACCTGCTGAAATTCGCCGGCGCGGTCGAGACCGGCGGCGATGCCAAGCTCATCATTCAGGAGGGCCGGGTCACCGTCAACGGCGAGGTCTGCACCATGCGGGGCAAAAAGCTCCGCCCCGGCGACCGGGCGGCCATCGACGGCCAGCTGGAGCTGGTCGTCCGATGATCCTCACCGGGCTGGAGCTGGAGCACTTCCGGAACTACTCCCACCTGGCGGCGGAATTCGACCCCCGGGTCAACCTGATCTACGGGGAGAACGCCCAGGGCAAGACCAATCTGCTGGAGGCTGCGGCCTACCTGTCCTTAGCCAAGTCCCACCGGGCCCGGTACGACCGGGAGATGATCCAGCTGGACGCGCCGGAGGCAGCCATCCGCGGCGCCGTCCAGAGCCGGGAGCGCACCTTCACCCTGGAGGCCAGACTCCTCCGGGGCCGGGGGCGGCAGCTGTGGTCCAACGGGGTCCGGCTGAAAACCGCCGGGGCCCTGGCGGGCATTCTCACCACCGTGCTGTTCTGCCCCGAGGACCTGTACCTCATCCGGGAGGGCAGCGCCGCCCGGCGGCGGTTTTTAGACGGGGCCATCGGCCAGCTCCGCCCCCGATACGCCCAGGCCCTGGCGGAATATCACCGGCTCTATGAGCACAAGACCCGCATCCTCCGGGACTGGCCGGAGAACCCCTCCCTGCTGGCCACGCTGGACGACTTCAACCTGCGGATGGCCCAGACCGGGGCCCTGGTGATCCACTACCGGGCCCACTTTGTCAAGCGCCTGCGGGAAAACGCCCCGGTGATCCACCGGGACTTCTCCGGCGGGCGGGAGGAGCTGGGGCTGGAGTATACCACCGTATCCACCGTGACCGACCCCCTGGAGCCCCCCCGGCTTCTGCTGCCCCAGCTGTTGGACCACCAGGCCCGGCACCGGCAGGCGGAGCTGGATGCCCGGCAGTGTCTCTCCGGCCCCCACAAGGACGACCTGCTGGTGAACGTCAACGGTCTGGCCGCCAAAACCTACGGCTCTCAGGGCCAGACCCGCACCGCCGCCCTGTCGTTGAAGCTGGCCCAGCGGGAGATTTTTCAGGAGGAGACCGGCGAGTGGCCGGTGCTCCTGCTGGACGACGTCCTCTCTGAGCTGGACCCCAGGCGGCAGGCCTTTGTCCTCAACCGCATCCGGGGCGGCCAGGTGTTCATCACCTGCTGCGAGGAGGACAAGCTGGAGGGCCTGGAGGGCGGACGGGCCTTTCACATCCGGAATGGCACCCTGGTCTAGGAGGCGAGAGAAAACCCATGTTTCTGCATTTAGGACAGTCCGTGGTGGTCCCGGACCGGGAGGTGGTGGGCGTGTTCGACCTGGACAATGCCAGCTGGGCCTATAAGACCCGGGAGTTCCTGGAGCGGGCGGAGCGGGAGGGCCGCGCCGTCTGGCTGGGGGACGATCTGCCCCGGTCGGTGGTCCTGGTGGACGGGGGCGGCGGGCCGCCCAAGGTCTATTTCTCCCAGTTCTCCCCGGGGACACTAGAAAAACAGATGCGAAATCCATATAAGCTGTAATTTACAAGCTATAAAATATAGATAGTTGAGAGTGGAGCGGCAAGAAACCGGCTGCGGCCGCAAAAAACGCTTCTTGCCCCTCCCCTCTCAACCATCGTACACCCTTTCACTACGATTCATCGGAGGTACACTATGTCAGAAGAACAGATCGAGCTGAATACCACCCAGACGGACCACGAATACGGCGGCTCTGAGATCCAGGTGCTGGAGGGGCTGGAGGCCGTCCGCAAGCGGCCGGGTATGTACATCGGTTCCACCAGCGAGTCCGGCCTGCACCACCTGGTCTATGAGATCGTGGACAACTCCATCGACGAGGCATTGGCCGGCTACTGCACCAATATCACCGTGACCATCAACCCGGGCAACACCATCACCGTCACGGACAACGGCCGCGGTATCCCCGTGGACATCCAGCCCCAGACGGGGAAGCCCGCCCTGGAGGTGGTATTCACCATCCTGCACGCCGGCGGCAAGTTCGGCGGCGGCGGGTATAAGGTCTCCGGCGGTCTGCACGGCGTGGGTGCCTCCGTGGTCAATGCCCTGAGCCAGTGGCTGGAGGTCCAGGTCCACAAAAACGGCAAAATTTACGAGATGAAGTTCTCCCGGGGCAAGATCACCCAGGAGATGAAGGTGGTGGGCACCACCAATTATACCGGCACCACCGTCACCTTCCAGCCCGACCCCGAGATGTTCGAGACCCTGGAATACAGCTACGACACCCTGCACACCCGGATGCGGGAGGAGGCCTTCCTCAACGCCGGCCTCCGCATCCAGACGGTGGACCTCCGCCCCGGCCAGGAGCAGGAGGACGATATGTGCTATGAGGGCGGCATCCGGGAGTTTGTCAGCTACATCAACCGGAACAAGGACCCCCTGCACGACCAGGTCATCTATATGTCCGGCGCCCGGGAGGACTCCATGGCCGAGGTGGCCATGCAGTATAACGACGGGTATAACGAGATCATGGTCTCCTTCGCCAACAACGTCCACACCCCCGAGGGCGGTATGCACGAGGAGGGCTTCAAGCGGGCCCTCACCTCCGTGCTCAACGCCTACGGCCGGAAGATCAAACTGCTGAAGGACGACGAGAAGGTCTCCGGCGAGGACTGCCGGGAGGGCCTGACCGTGGTGATCTCCGTCAAGCTCACCGAGGCCCAGTTCGAGGGCCAGACCAAGGCCAAGCTGGGCAACAGCGAGATGCGGACCCTGGTGAACGCCATCGTCAGCGAAAAGCTGGAGACCTTCCTGGAGGAAAACCCCGCCGTGGGCCGGGCCATCCTGGACAAGGCCCTCACCGCCAACCGCGCCCGGGAGGCGGCCCGCAAGGCCCGGGAGTCCATCCGCCGCAAGACCGCCCTGGGCGGCGCGGCCATGCCCGACAAGCTGCGGGACTGCAACGAGAATAACCCCGAGCTCACCGAGCTGTACATCGTCGAGGGCGACTCCGCCGGCGGCTCCGCCACCCAGGGGCGGGACTCCCGCTTCCAGGCCATCCTCCCCCTGTGGGGCAAGATGCTCAACGTGGAAAAGGCCCGGGCGGACAAGGTCTACGGCAACGACAAGCTCCAGCCCGTCATCACCGCCTTGGGCGCTGGCATTGGCGAGGAGTTCGACGTGGCCAAGCTGCGCTATCACAAGGTGGTCATTATGGCCGATGCCGACGTGGACGGTGCCCACATCCGCACCCTGCTGCTCACCTTCTTCTTCCGCTTTATGCGCCCGCTGATCGAGGAGGGCTACGTCTACTCCGCCGTGCCCCCCCTGTATAAGCTGTCCCGGGGCAAGACCACCCGGGTGGCCTTCTCTGACGAGGAGCGGGACGCCATCTCCGCCGAAATGCGGGGCGGCAATCCCAACGTGAAGATCGACATCAGCCGCTTCAAGGGCCTGGGCGAGATGAACCCCCACGAGCTGTGGGAGACCACCATGGACCCGGAAAAGCGCACCCTCCGCCGCATCGAGCTGGACGACGCCGTGGCCGCCGACGCCACCTTCAACATCCTCATGGGCGAAAAGGTGGAGCCGCGCAAGGAATTTATCGAGAAAAACGCGAAATATGCGGTGAATCTGGATTATTAAAATAAAAAGCCTTCCCCTGGGGGAAGGTGCCCCGAAGGGGCGGATGAGGGGAACGCCAAAGGGCTTTCCGGCCTTATGTCGAAAACGCGAAGTTGTCGATACCGTTCCCCTCATCCGTCACGGCTGCGCCGTGCCACCTTCCCTACCCCTTTTGTCGCTACGCGACATTTCCCCCTGACAGGGGGAATCGACCCCAGGGAAAGGCATGGGGCGCAGTCATGTCGTCCGCGAAAGGAATAGATAAGCTTATCGACGAGAATAAGGAGACAACCCAAAATGTCTAAAAAACCCCAATACGATCCGGAGGAGATCCGATACCCGAATCAGACCATCGTGACCTCTCCTCTGGTCCCCGAGATGGAGAAATCCTATATTGAATACGCCATGTCCGTCATTGTGGGCCGGGCGCTGCCCGACGTGCGGGATGGCCTGAAGCCCGTCCACCGGCGGATTCTGTACGCCATGTATGAGGACAACCTGACCTCGGACCGCCCCTTCAAAAAGTCGGCCACCTGCGTGGGCGACGTGCTGGGCCGGTATCATCCCCACGGCGACGCCTCGGTGTACGACGCCCTGGTCCGTCTGGCCCAAGACTTCTCCATGCGCTATATGCTGGTAGACGGCCACGGCAACTTCGGCTCCGTGGATGGCGACCCCCCGGCCGCCTACCGCTATACCGAGGCCCGTCTGAGCAAAATTTCCGACGAAATGCTCCGGGACATCGACAAGGACACCGTGGACTGGGACCCCAACTTCGACGAGACCCGGCGGGAGCCCAAGGTCCTGCCCTCCCGCTTCCCCAATCTGCTGGTGAACGGCTCCAGCGGCATCGCCGTGGGGATGGCCACCAACATCCCGCCCCACAATCTGCGGGAGGTCATTGACGCGGTGATTTGCGTACTGAACGACCCGGAGGCCACCCTGGGCGACCTGATGGAGCGCGTGAAGGGCCCTGACTTCCCCACCAAGGGCATTATCATGGGCCGCAGCGGCATCCGCGCCGCCTACGCCACCGGCCGGGGCCGCATCATGGTCCGGGCGCGGCATGAGTTTGAGGAGTTCGGCAAGGACCGCATCCGCATCGTCATCACCGAGATTCCCTATCAGGTGAACAAGCGCCAGCTCATCAAAAATATGGCCGACCAGGTGGAGGACAAGCGCCTGGAGGGCATTTCCGACATCCGGGACGAGTCGGACCGCAACGGGATGCGAATCGTCATCGAGCTCAAGCGGGATGCCAACCCCCAGGTGGTGCTCAACCGCCTGTTCGCCCAGACCCAGCTGCAAACCACCTTCGCCATCAATATGCTGGCCCTGGTGGAGGTCAACGGCAAGCTCCAGCCCCGTATTCTCTCCCTGCGGCACATTCTGGACGAGTACATCGCCTACCAGGAGCAGGTCATTATCCGCCGCACCCGGTACGACCTGAAAAAGGCCCAGGAGCGGGCCCATCTGCTGGAGGGGCTGCTCATCGCCCAGGACAACATCGACGAGGTCATTCACATCATCCGCACCAGCTACGACGATGCCAAGCAGAACCTGATGACCCGCTTCGCCCTGGACGACGTGCAGGCCCAGGCCATCCTGGATATGCGCCTGAAGGCCCTCCAGGGACTGGACCGGGAGAAGCTGCAGAAGGAGTATCAGGAGCTGGAGGAGCGCATCGCCTATTTCCAGCGCCTGCTGGCCGACGATGCCATGCTCCGGGGGGTGCTCAAGGACGAGCTCACCGCCATCCGGGACAAGTACGGCGACGACCGCGTCACTGAGATTCAGGACGTGGAGGACGAAATCGACATCGAGGACCTCATCGAGGAGGAGCAGTGCGTCTTCACCCTGACCCAGGCGGGCTACATCAAGCGTACCCCCGTCAGCGAGTACACCGCCCAGTCCAAGGGCGGCATGGGCAAGAAGGGCATCACCACCCGGGAGGAGGACTATGTGGTAGACGTGTTTACCGCCTCCACCCACGACTATCTGCTGTTCTTCACCGACACCGGCAAGGTCTACCGCAAGAAGGGCTATCAGATCCCCGAGAGCGGCAAGACCGCCAAGGGCAGCAACATCGTAAACATCCTCCAGGTGGAGCCCGGCGAGAAGATCCAGACCATGGTCCACTTCCGGGAGCTGTCTCAGGAGGAGCTGTATCTGTTCATGGTCACCCGCAGCGGCACGGTGAAGCGCCTGGCGGTGTCCGCCCTGAAGAACATCCGGGCCAGCGGCATCCGCGCCCTGCGGCTGGACGAGGGCGACGCCCTTATCTCCGTGCTGGAGACCGACGGCAGCCGGGATGTGCTCATCGCCACCCACGACGGCCAGGCCATCCGCTTCCCGGAGGAGAAGGTCCGGGCCATGGGCCGCGAGGCCGTGGGTGTCCGGGGTATCCAGCTCCGGCCCGGGGACTATGTGGTGGGTGCCGGAGTGGTCCAGCCCGGCCGGTCCGTTCTGGCCATCACCGAAAAGGGCTTCGGCAAGCGCACCGAGCTGGAGGAGTACCGGGTCACCAACCGGGGCGGCCTGGGCATCCGGAACTACATGGTCACCGAGAAGACCGGCCCCGTGGTGGGCATCAAGGTGGTGGACGGCAGCGAGGACCTGCTCCTGGTCACCCAGGCGGGCATCCTCATCCGCACCCATGTAGACACCATCCGCATGGCGGGCCGCGCCACCCAGGGCGTTATCGTCATGCGCTTTAAGGAGGAGGGGGACCGGGTCATTTCTCTGGCCCTGGCCGACCGGGAGGAGACCCCCGGCGAGACCGACGCCCCGGAATCCGAGGACCCCGCGGGCCAGCCGGCCCCCGAGACCCCCGCAGAATAACACACCGCGGGGAGTCCCCTTCAGCCCGGGACTCCCCGCGTCCTTGTCCGGGCTGAGGAGAGGAGGCGCCCATGAGCGCACGCAGGAACAACGGCAAGCAGGGCAATGCGGCCCTTTGGGTCATTCTGGCCATTTTTGTCCTGGGCAACCCCATTCTGGGCATTTTTTTCCTGATTGTGGCAGGCCTTGTCTGGTATGCCAAGAAAAATCTGGCCGCCAAGGACGCCGACCCCGACCAGCCCGCCCAGCGGCAGCGGCCCACGGAAGCCCAACGGCGGCAGACCGTTTCCTCCGCCGTTACCCCCACCGTCTTAAAGCCGAAGAAGAAGCCGGCGGTCTCCACCCCCGTCCGCACCCCGCCGCCCTCCCCCCGTTCCTCCGCCCAGCAGCACGACCACATCCCGTCCATCTGTCTGGACCAGAAGGCCCGGCTGGAGCAGCTGGAGACCCTGAAAAAAGCGGGCCTGTACAGCAACGAGGAGTATAGGGCAAAGCGGGAGGAGATTTTGGGGAGTTATGAGTTAGGAGGGATGAGGTAGGAGTTAGGAGTTGGGAGTTTTCCGGCCCTTTCGCGGGTGCTTCTTGAACGAAGCTCCCCCTCATCCGCCCCTTTCAGATCGGAAGAGCGTC
>URTG01000031.1 GCA_900550705.1 uncultured Eubacteriales bacterium
TAAAATGTTAGTGATTTAAGAAAAAGGGGACCCTGATGGTCCCCTTTCAAACTATCCCTCCTTCCGAACCCTTTGGCTGGAAGGACTTTTTCGACAGCCTGAAACATTTTATTGGCGAAGTTAAAATGTTTTTAAAAATCTTTGCGCTGCCTTGACGGAGAAAGGAAAAATTGCTACAATAAGCGCGAAAAGTTTATGAGGCGGCAAACCGCTGGCCGCCCGGACATTCTGGCAAACCCGTCGAAAGGCGGGGACGCAAAGCTCGGTGTCTAAGGTGGGGAGACCCGCTAAGATCGACTCGCTGCAATTTACAGCATGGCAAAGCCCTGTAAATTGCAGCTTTTTTCTGGAAATTTTTGGGAAGCTCCGGCGCTCGAGGCCTCCTGCTGCCTCTGCCCACTGCAACGGTGGGAGAGCTGGGCGCGGGCACGATTTACGATGAGAGGAGGGGATGGCGATGGTTCGCAGAGACCGCCGCGGCTTTACGCTGGTGGAGCTGATGGTCGTGCTGGCCATTCTGGGCGTTCTGCTGGCCGCCGCCGTCCCCAGTCTGACGGCCTATCTCCATCTGGCCCAGTTCCGGCGGAACGAGTCCTATGCCAAGAGCATCTACCTGTCCGCCGAGTCCACCCTGACCTATTACCGCGGCAGCGGGCAGTGGGACAGCTTTGCCCGGCAGCTGAAGGCCAAGGGCGTACAGGTGGGCAAGTGGGATACCCAGCTCAAGCCCGAGCTGCACGACCGCCTCTATGCCATCCGCCTGGACGCGAAGGAATACGGCTCCGGCGATGGCCTCAGTGACGACGGCGCTCTGACGGCTCAGCTGCTGGCCAACGACACCTATGACAAGAGTACATTAAACGGCGCAATCTGTCTGGAAATTGACCTGGAATCCGGACAGGTCTATTCGGCGTTTTACGGCGCGCCCTGCGACGGCCTGCGCTACGACGACGAGCCCGACAGGGGCGACGGTTGGCTGAATCTCAGCGACCGGGCCTACGACAGCCGCAAGGCCGCCCGACTGGGCTACTACTCCGCAGACGACATGACCAACGTGGTGGACCTGGAGCTGACCAAGCTGAAAATCACCTCCATCAGTCTGGTGAACAGCGAGACCCTGAGCCTGAGCTGGTCCAGCAACTCCAAAAACCACGACCATGATGTGGTCTACCAGCTGAAATTCTTCCGGGCCGGCGACAATACGCCGCTGCTGTCCACCAAACTGGAGCGCCCCCCCGGCCCCGCCCCCAAGCAAATCACCCTGAAGGTGGACAACCAGGGGAGCAAGGAGGACCAGTATACCTTCCCCCTGAGCTATGACGACGGCCGCTTTACCCTGGAGCTGGACGCTATGATGACGGCGGAGCTGGCCGGAAATGTGGCCGAGACCCCCTTTGCTCCCAAGACCAAGACCTATTTCGGTACCAGCATCACCCGCTTCGGCGGGGCCTTTACCACCCCCATGGACATCTACGCCACCGTCCGGGTCCTGCCCGCCTCGGGGAGCATCGACACCGAGTATACCGCCAGCAACGAGGCAAAATCCAACACCGCCAACACCCTGTTTACCGACGGCAGCACCGCCGCCGAGTGCGGCATCGCCGCCTTCCGGCACCTGTACAACATCCGGTATCAGAACGGCACCGGGAACCAGACCTTCCGGATTACCGCCCGGACGCTGGACTGGACCAGCGACAGCGTGACGGTCTACCAGTCCGTCACCCAGCAGGACGGGAGCGGAGCCGTGATGGGCACCCGGCTCACCCGGGTGGACGACCCCGCCTTCCCCACCGTCCCGGAGCTGGGGGAGAGCAAGACCCTGAACGGCAGCGGCGGCGGTCTGCTGAGCCGGGCGCTGACCGCCCTCACCGGCAGCAGCGCCGTGGTCCGTGTGAGGCTGGATGAGACCTCTGTTGCGCCCGCTGCGCCAGGAGGGGCGGTCTATCTGGGCCTGTTCGGCCAAAACAGCGGAACCATCACCGGGCTGAGACTGACGGCTCCGGAGGTGACCTACACCGCACGCCCGGGTCAGAGAAGCGTCCACGCCGTGGGTGCGGTGTGCGGCTATGACACCGGCAGCCTGCAGAACGTCACCGTAGACGGCAAGGCGGTGGTCGCCGTGGACCTGAGCCAGGCGGAGCGCCGGAGCATCGGCGGCCTGGTGGGCCTGGCGAAGCCTGCGGACGGGCGCGTCCTCACCGGCCTGTCCATGGCGGGCACGGTGAACGGCACTGTTGTGCAGTCCGGCGCGGCGGCGGCCTCTATGGCGGGCATTGGCGGCATTGTGGGCTATCTCTCCCTGCCCCCGGACCGTCAGCTGTGTCAGCTGGAAAACAGCGAGAATCTGGCCAACGTCACCGGCGATTTCCGCGTGGGCGGCGTTGCGGGCTGTGTGTTGGACAACGCCAGCAGCACCGGCGCTGCCCCGAGCACGGTGAGCCTGAAGAACTGCGCCAACCAGGGCCTGGTTCTGGGGGCGAACCGCGATTCGGACTATGTGGGCGGCATAGCCGGGTACACGGGCGGGGCCGTTCTGGAGGGCTGCACCAGCTGCTCCGGCCGGTCCACCGGCTTTGCCTACACCGCCGACCAGACCAATCTGCTCCAGGGCCGCTATGTGGGCGGCATTGTGGGCTATGGCAAGAACAGCTATATCCGCGACTGCGCCACCCAGGCGGACGGCTATATCCTGGGCGGCAGCTATGTGGGCGGCATCGCCGGGGGTCTGGCGGGCTCCACCCAGCAGTCCATCCAGAACCAGAATGTCTCCGTCACCGCCAACGCCAGCTATGTCATCGGCAACGACTATGTGGGCGGCATCGTGGGCGAAAATACCGGCAATTCCAGCATTGAAAACTGCGTCAACACCGGCGTGGTGGCGGGCTACGGCAAGTACATCGGCGGCATCTGCGGCACCAATATCCGGCGCGGCAGCGACGACAGCGGCGTCCCCACGGTGAAAAACTGCGCCAGCTATGTGTCGGACACGGACGACAGCATTTATCAGAAGGTGCTGAAATGGAAGGCAGTGGGCAGCTGCGCCGGGGGCCTGGTGGGCTTCAACAGCGGCAAGATTATCTTCAACGACGAGGGAAACAACATCACCACCCGCAGTGTGTCCGGCATTGTGGTGGGCAAGGACTATGTGGGCGGCTTAGTCGGCTTTAACGCTGAGAAAGGCAATATCCAGGTCAGCTATACCCTGCTGGGCGGCCGGGTGGCCGCCTCCGGCGACTGCGTGGGCGGGCTCATCGGCCTGAACGCCGCGGAGCAGGTGCTGACCGAAGCGCTGACCATCCAGCCCGGCAGCGTCCAGGGCCGGTATTATGTGGGCGGCGCCATCGGGGCCAACGTGGTGGAGCTGAACGGCGACCGCACGATGGCCCGCATGGTGGTGAAGAACCAGCTGGGCACCGTGTCCGGCCAGGCCTTCACCGGCGGTCTCATCGGCTATCACCGGACCTATGCCGACGGGCAGCTGGGCGGCAAGACGATGGAACAATACCTGGATGCGAATAAAAATCAGCTGCTCCCGGCCATCGAGCCGGGGACCAACATCCCGAAGACGGTGCTCAAAACCACCAATTCCCATGTGCTCACCATCACCCAGGAGGGCGGCACGGCGGCCATCAACAGCATGGGCCTCCGGGGCTACGCCTATGTGGGCGGCGTGGTGGGCGGCTGCGAGGACGGCAGCAAACTGGTGCTGAAAAACTGCGTCAACACCGGCGGCTTTGCCATGCCCACCGTGTTTGAAAACAGCGGCCTGGCCGACGGCGTGGACGTGGCGGCCCTGCTGGGGGCGGAGGGCTATCCCGACGCGGCGCAGGCGTTGGAGGCCGAGCTGAAGCTGAACGGGACCACGCTCCGCGCCCGAATCGTGGGCGGCGTAATCGGCATGACCGGCAGAAACCATGTGGTGGACGAGTGCAGCAACACCGGTGCCATGAACGGTCTGTCCGTGCTGGGCGGCGTGGTGGGCCTGAACGAGGGCTATATCGTCAACTGCACCCTGTCCAACAATCTGGGCGGGGCCACCCAGGACTATGTGGGCGGCATCGCGGGCCTGAATGTGGGGGCGAAGGACGAGACCGTCACCGTGAACGGGTATACCTATCATGGTACGTCCTATATCCCCGGGACCGTGTCCCACTGCGCCACCCAGGCCAATCGTACCGTCACCGGCCATGATGTGGTGGGCGGCATCGTGGGCTGCAACCTCGACGGGGGCAGAATGGAGCAAAACACCAGCAACGCCAGCGTCACCGGCCGCACCGCCGTGGGCGGCGTGGTGGGCGAAAACCAGGGCGCGCTGACCCTGTCCGGTTCGGCGGGCAGCGAGGAACGCCGGGTCACCGGCCAGAGCGGCGGCTCCGCCGTGGGCGGCGTCATCGGCCGGAACACCGCCGGGGGCAGCCTTGCGGTCTCCGGCAGCGGGGATGTGGCCGTCACCGACGGGAAGCTCACCGTCTCCGGCACGGATGCCGTGGGCGGGGTCATCGGTTTGAACCGGGGGACCATCAAGATGCCCGATGATGCCTACCTCACCAACCAGGCCAAGGAGGTCCGGGCCGTCAACGGCAGCGTGGGCGGCGTGATTGGCGAGCAGAACGGCGCGGCGACCCTGTCCCGGGCCAAGAACCTGGGCGACCGGGTCACTGCCCAGGCGGGCTCCGCCGGGGGCATTGTGGGCGTGAACCGGAGCGGCAACACGGTGAAGGACTGCGTGAACCAGGGCAGCGTCACCAATAACCAGGGCTATGCCGGCGGCATCGTCAGCGAGAACTACGGGACCGTCACCGGGTGTTCCGTGGCGGCTCTTTCCGGCACCATCACCATCGGCAGCCGGGGGGCGGATGCCTCCGGGGCCATCTGCGCCGTGAACCACAGCGACAGCACAGTCACCGGCAGCGCCCCGGGCGACGGGGTGCAGTTCACCGGCACCGCCTCCATCCTGGGGGCCGTGGTGGGCGACAACTACGGCACCGTGGGAAATACAACGGTAGAAAAACTGCCGGAATACAGCCGGGTCACCCCCAGCAGCCTCACCGTAGGCGGGGCTGTGGGGCGGAACAGCACCAAAAATTCCAAAAGCGGCACGGTGAAGGACGTGACCGTGCGCGCGAGGTTTGAACACTTCACCAAGTACCGCTACCTGGGCGGCGTGGTGGGCGAAAACTGCGAGGATGCCCAGGTCAAGGGCAGCAGCTACACCGGCACCATCACCGAGGGCCGCAGTGCCGCCGGAAACTGCTACGGCGGCGTGGCCGGACGGAACGAGGGCGTGCTGGACGGCTGCACCGTCTCTCAGCTGACCATCACCGCCACAGGAGCCTACACCGCCGCCTCCAACAGCACCGCCGCCCAGAAGGAGGCCCGCTCCTCCCACATCGGCGGCATCGCGGGGAAGAACGAGACCACGGGCAAAATCGTCCGCTGTACGCTCACCGCCGGCGCGGACAAGCCCGGCACCATCACCGCGAAATATGGCATGGTGGGCGGCGTCACCGGCTACAACAAGGGCAGCATCTCTCTGTCCGGCGACGGCGACACGATGAAGGTTATGGAGTACACGAAGGCGGACGGAACGACCGGTCCGGTGGAAAAAATCAGCCAGCTGCTGAAAAAGACCGGTGGTCTGTCGGCGGATAAGACCTATCTGAGCTACACCAACTCCGTGGGCGACCTGGAGAAGGCCAAGTACAGCAACGGAACTGCCGTGATTGCCAACCGCACCATGAGGGTCAAGGTCATCGGAAACGGCAACCTGGGCGGCATTGCGGGCTACAACGCCCCCACCGGCCAGCTGGACCACTGCGTCAGCGGCAACTGGTTCCTGGAGAACAAGTCGGGCAGTCTGGGCGTGGGCACCGGCGGCATCATCGGCATGAACGAGAGCGAGAAGGACCTGACCTTCCTGGTCAACCGGGCCTTTGTGGGCCGGTATCTGTCCAGCGCCCAGACCAACCGCTTCGCCGGCGGCATCATCGGCAACCAGGTCAACAGCACCACCGAGAACTGGACCATCCGGGGCTGTGTGAACTACGGCACCGTGTATTGCTATAATTCCCACTACTCCGGCGGTATCCTGGGCCAGTGGACCGGCAACGGCGGCACCATTCAGGACTGCTATAACTACGGCAATTTGCAGACCACCTATGGCACGAATTGGGTGGGCGCGTCCGGCGGCATCGTGGCCCAACTGTACCATGCCGCCTCCAACCAGAGCTTTAACATCCTGAGCTGCCAGAACCACGGCAGCATTTATCGGGCAAACGGAACTGGGGGAAGCGGTGCCAACGACTCGGCGGGTATTCTGGGCAATATCACCACCTACCAGGCCAGCGACGGGGGCCAGCGCTTTACCATTCATGTGGTGGACTGCGTCAACGGCCCCAAGGTGAAGATCTACTCCGCGTCCATGGCGTCGGGCATTGTGGGCTTCCTGTCCTGCGATGGCCCCAATAAGGGTACGATCTCGAATTCCACCCGGAATGTGGTCATCAATCTGGACCGGTGCCGGAATTATTCGGCGGAGCTGCGTGAGGGCCAGTGGCCGTATCGCGCCGGTATCTTTGGCGACCGCTATGACAGCCGGGCGGCGGCGAATACTTATATTCAGAATTGCTACTCCGTCTTGGTGGGGTACAACGGGCAGGAAATGGTTTCTCTGAGGGGCACAAGCTCCATGAGACTGGACAGCAGCACGGTGGGAAACAACTACTACTTCAAGGCCCAGTGGAACCTGGGACAGGTGGGCAGCGACCGCAAGAATTACAGCGGCAATCTTTCCCAGACGTATCAGTCCGCCTGGAAGGAGCTGGTCCGCGCCGGTGTCCGGCAGGTCCACTTCGGCCAGGACGCAAAGGGCGACTGGCTGGCGATGCTGGTCGGTCCGGACGGAGAATTTACAGAGAAGATCAATGATTTTAGCGAACACCAGACCCGTATGTACCGCGGCGCTACGACGGAAAACTCCTATCTGGACTCGCAGGGCGCAGTCCATGCCTACGACAACGGAACGCCGGTCATTGCGGCGCGAACGCTGTTCCGCCTCCCCGAGGAGTATAGGAAGTACATGGCAGCCGGAAACAACAGCACCGGCCTGACGAATCAGATCAAGCAGGACAGCGCCTTTGACACCTACGTCCGCTCCGGCTACCACCTGCTGGAGCGCACCATATCCGACGGCAGCGCGCCGGCAAAGCCGGCAAAGCTGGCAAAGCCCAGCGGCGATGTGACAAAGCCCGGCGACGCCGTGACCGCCGTGCTGGGCCAGGACGGCAGCGTACAGGTGAGCATCGCGGACAACAGCCGCCCCCTGTATTACGAGGGCGAGCTGTGGATGAACGGCACGGCGGCTGCCTCCGGCCTGCGCTTCATTCCCAACCAGAAGGACCAGGGCGAGTGGGACGGGTCCGGCTACCGCTCCGGCACCACCACCAGCTCCTTCCAGCTGCCGGAGTCGCTGCGGGACAAGGTCAACTCGGGTTCCGGCGTGACGCTGCGCGTCCGGGCGGTGAGCCTGGAGGAGAACGTGGCCCCCTCGGAGTGGACGGAGTGCGCGGTGGTGGACACGGCCTTCCTGCCTACCCCCAATGTCCGGGTGCAGCTGGTCCGGTCCGGCACGAGCTATGTGTATCAGTACAGCCTGGACAATCTGAGCAGCTACGCGGCCTTCCCCAACTGGAAGGTCACGCTGACCATGGGCGGGCAGAGCATCGGCACCCTGACCGCCGCGAAGCCCACGGTCACCTTCGCCGGCAAGGGAGTCCAGGAGCTGGTGGCCACCGCCACCGCCGACCCCATCGGCGGCAAAATGCCCGCCCCGGCCACGCTGCGGGTGTCTGCCTATACGCCCGTCAAATTCCTGCCGGACTCCGGCCTGAACACGCTGGGATTTGAGGTCACCGGCGATACGCTGGAGGACCTGGTAATCACGGCGAAGCTGGTCCCTGCGGCGGCCGCCATCAACACCCCGCCCATCTTCCGGGTGGAGCTGGTGGGCACCGTCAACGGCAAGGAGACCGTTTTTGCCTACGAGGACGTGCTGCTGGCAGCCGGTGCGGAGGTGGACGCCCACTTCCGGGATATGCCGGAGGACATCTTCACCGAGGCGACAAATCTGGGCATCCGCGCCTGGTACGCCGCCGCCGGTCTGGGTCCGGTGTATACCTATGCGCCGGTGCAGAGCGCGGACCAGGCCAACGTGACCCTCCGCAATTATGACAAGGACGGGAGCTACAGTGAGTCCTATCTGAACAGCACCGTGCTCGCGGCCAACCAGAGCAGCCCCTTTACCCGGCAGTACAACAACACGAACCGGGAGCTTTCCCAGTATACCGCGCTGCCCAAGCCGGTGCTGGGCGACATCACCTCTGAAATGAAGGACGGCTCCCTGTTCTACACCTTCCAGTGGGACCAGGGGACCAACGCCGCCGCAAATGCCCGCTACCGGGTGAAGCTCATCGGCGAGGCCGCCGGCAGCCAGGTGACCATCCCCACGGACTACGACGAGAGCGCCGGTGCGCGCACCCTCACCGTCAACGCCGACGACTGGAGCTATACCAACGTCACCCTGACGGTGACCCGGGTGGGCGACGTGACCGCCAAACAAATCGGCCTGTCCGCCGCCAGGAAGTACCCCGTGCAGAGCCGCCTGGAGCGGCCCGGCCAGCCCACGGTGGAAAATGTGAACACCAACGAGCTGAACTATCGGGTCTCCTGGCCCGCCATCAGCAATGAGACGGGCTGCACGGGCTACGCCATCCACCTTCAGTACACCGGCGACGACGGGAACCCCGTGGACACGGTGCTGGCCACCGTGCCCGCCGACGGCAGCGCCGCATACAGCTGCGTCTGCGATTTAGAGCCGTACAGCGGCAAGGAGGTCCTCATCTACCTGGTGGCCCTGGCGGATGCCAACCACAAGGACAGCGCCAACGGCGTCAGCTTCACCCTGGTGGTGCCGGAACGGATTGGCGTACCCACGGTGACCTGGTCCACCAACTGGACCTACGACCGGGCAAACCCCGTCTCCGCCGGCGATTTCCGCGGCGGCGGACTGAGCGTGACGGTCATCCCCCAGGACGCGGCCAGTACCCCGCCCGGCGGCAGCACCTATTTGCTCCGGGCCAAGGTCTACGACAGCGCCGACGGCAGCGGAACGCCTGTGGCGGACTACCCCGCCTCCGGTGTGCTGGCCATGAGCGCCAACAGCGGCGGAAGCTATGTCCTGTGGCTGAACGACCTGAGCGTCCGCTATGCGGGCAAGTACATCCGGTTCCAGGCCCGAATCTCCTCCTCTGCGGGGCAGGTCAGTTCCCCCTGGGTGACCAGCGACGTCTACCGCCTGCCCGCCATGCGGCTGGATACGCCGGGGCCCATCACCGGCTCTCAGAAGGTGGACACCAAGGTCTCTGTGCGGCCCAACCCGGACCTGCCCGCCAGTACCGCCGTATGGACCGCCCAGCGCACCACGGTCACCTGGACCGTGACCGAGCCTGCGGAGGTCTATGAGCTGACGCTCAACCCGGGCGCCGCCGCCCTCCGTATTGGCATGGAGAAGGACGCGGTGTTGGTCCAGAGGAAGAAGGGCGACATTTGGACCGACCTCACGCCGGACGATAACGACCTCTATACCGTCCTGTCCGGCGAAACGGTGTACGGCACCTATGTGGACGCAAACGGCAAGGGCCAGACGTACAGCTACGTCCCCGAGACCACCCTTCGCGGGGAGGAAGATGAGGACGGGCGCATGACGTTTACCCTCTACCTGCCCAACATCTCCGCCATGACGGGGGGGACGGACGTGCAAAGCATTACTCTGCCCGAGCAGCAAAAACAGGTCGAAAGCCTGGACATCTGCGCGAATGTATGGGATAATCTAACCGACATCCCAAGCGACGCCTATGTGGCGTCGGAGAAGCGGGAGCTGAAGTTCTAAGGTTCCCCTCAAGAAGCCTTCCCCTGGGGGAAGGTGGCGCGGGCGGAGCCCGTGACGGATGAGGGGAACGCCGAAGGGTTTGCCTCTCTTATGTCGAAACCGCGTATGGTTGTCGATACCGTTCCCCTCATCCGCCCCCTGATAAGGGGAATCGGCCCCTGCGGGTGGAAGGCTTCGCCCTAGCCTTCCCCCTGCCAGGGGGAAGGTGCCCCAGTGCTCACACTGGGGCGGATGAGGGTGGTTCCGTACAAGAGGCCAGGCACCAAAGGGCCAGAAAACTCCTCACTCCTACCTCAACACTCATCACTCACAGAAGGGGGGCGGCGGCCTTGCAAATGCGAATCAAACGGGGCTGGGCGGCGCTGCGGGACAACCGCAGGAGCGGACTGGCGCTGATTGCGGCGCTGTGTGCCGCCGCCGTCCTGCTGGGGCTGGCGATGAGCCTGCTGTACTCCTCCTCTCTGGTGCTGGCCCGGGCCAACCGGAAGACGGGGCAGGAGCGGGTCTATCAGCTGGCCAAGACCTTTGACAGCACCCTGAACTATGAGCTGACCCGCTACAACACCGACAAGGACGGCCTCAAGCTGGGCGCGTCTGCCGAGAAGCAGTCCCAGGGCGGGACGCTCTACGACTTCGTAAACCAATTCCTGGACCGGGACGTCTACGCGGCCTACAACCCGGACAACCCCAGCGGGACCTCCTACTACTACACCCTGGAGGGCGACGGCGATGCCAATTATGGCAAGCCCCGCATCCGTCTGCGGAAGGAGGTGCCGTCGGAGGCGGCTACGCCTGAACCCGGCGAGTTCCGCCTGGACAACAACCAGGTGGAGAGCCTGGAAGGCACGCAATACATCCGCTACACCGTGGAAGTCTGCTCCGAGGTGACAACGGAGGACGGCACCTATGCCTATTCCACCGAGTATTACCGCAAGGACCAGTACAAGCCGAATTACAAATGGAAGGGCGATTGGGACACGGACGACAAAGCCGTTCCGGTCTACTGGGTGAACAACGGCTGGTATCTGGACCGAAGCGGACAGACCCCCAAGGAGTTGAGCAAGAGACAGACCGGCGTGGACCAAAACGGCAGCCCCCAGTGGGAGACCGAACCCGGCGCAACCATTTCCTATTCCTACGATTTAGAGAAAGGCGTCACCTACAAAACCTACATCCCCACCGCCAGCGAGAGCGCGGGCGGGGCGGACCCCTCCGGGTCCGGCTCAGGAAGCGGAGGTGAGGGCGGATGAGAAGTCTTTGCAGCATCCTCCGCAGCCGCCGGGGGGAGACCATGGTAGAGGTCCTGGTCTCCATGGTCCTGTTCCTGATGCTGTTCGCGGTGATGCTGGGGGCGGTGCGCTTTGCCTCCAACGCCCAGGTGCGGGCGGAGACCATCCGCCGGCGCGCCACGGCCTTGCAGCGGGACCTGCGGAGGCAGCCCCCCACGGGGGACGACAGCAAAGCCTACCAGTTCTTCGCCGTCAGCGAGGACGGCGGCACGATGGGCGACCAGGTGGTCTTTCAGGTCCCCCTGCGGGAACAGACCGTCACCGCCCGGGGCGGAGGGGACGAAGTGACCTTCTACCTCTACGGCCCGGAGAAGGGGGGGACGGGGGGATGAACCTGCTCCGCACCCTCCGCAGCCGCCGGGGCCTGACCCTGGTGGAGCTGCTGGTGAGCATGGCCCTGCTGGGCCTGGCCCTCACCCTGTTCGCCGCCACCCTGAGTCCCGCCACCCGGAGCTTCCAGCGGTTGGAGACCCTGAACGACGCCCAGATTGTGGCCGACGACCTGCTGGAGACCGTCCGCTCCCAGCTGGAGGATGCCCGGGGATATGTGAAGTGCTACGACTCCGGCCAGAACCTGGCGGAGAAGAAGGGCACGGACGAAGGCTCGGCCATCGAATTTGTGGACCCCAACGGCTACGTCGCCGTTCTCAGCGCCGACGGCTGCCCGGAAACCACCCTCCGCCGCGTGTCCTCGGAGGACGGCGGCACGGTGGAGACCAGCAAGGCGGCAGAAATCGACCCCGGCTATCTGGCCGTGCGCTACTATAAAAACGATTCCAAGCAGCAGTATACCTACCAGACCGGCCCTGACCAGTATGTGGCCCGGGCCATGACCGCCCTGTATGGCAGGGGGTTCTATGTGGGCCTCTACGCCGGATTGGAATTTTCCCTGGAACCGGCGGCGGGCAGCGCCAAAACCGTCACCGTCACCGTGTCCCTCTACCGCGACGCCGACAGGACCGACCAGGTCTTTTCCGACCAGCTTATCGTGGACCTGCGGCAGACCCCGCCGGTGAAAACCGCCGTCACGGCGGTGGTGGGGACGTGAGGGGACGTAAATCCACCGCAGCCCCCTACAAGAGACCACAGAACCCGGCCGTAGGGGCCGATGTCCCCATCGGCCCGTTTCGATGGTGCGCCGGGTATCGCGGGACGCTGAGGACAGCGTCCCCTACGGAAATGCCTTTTCTGTCTATCGTAAAGGTTCGAAACCCTCCAACCCCCCTCATCCGTCTCGGCTGCGCCGAGCCACCTTCCCCCCTGTGGGTGGAAGGCAACCCCTCCACCGCTTCGCGGTCCCCCTCCCCTTTCAGGGGAGGCTAAAGGGGTGCGTTGTTTTAAGGCTCCCCTGAAAGGGGAGCTGTCAGCCGGAACGGCTGACTGAGGGGTTAGCCTTCCCCCTTCCAGGGGGCCGATTCCCCCTATCAGGGGGAAATGTCGCGCAGCGACAAAAGGGGTAGGGAAGGT
>URTG01000032.1 GCA_900550705.1 uncultured Eubacteriales bacterium
AAGATTGACTTCGCCGACAAGAGTGTCACCGAGAACACCCGCGTGTCCTACCCCATCAATCACATCAAGAACATCGTGCGGCCCATCTCCGCTGCCCCCGCCGCCAAGAATGTGATTTTCCTGTCCGCCGATGCCTTCGGCGTTCTGCCCCCCGTGTCCATCCTGACCCCGGAGCAGACCCAGTATTACTTCCTGTCCGGCTTCACCGCCAAGCTGGCCGGCACCGAGCGGGGCATCACCGAGCCTACCCCCACCTTCTCCGCCTGCTTCGGCCAGGCCTTCCTGGAGCTGCACCCCACCAAGTACGCCGAGGAGCTGGTGAAGAAGATGAAGGCCTCCGGCGCCAAGGCCTATCTGGTCAACACCGGCTGGAACGGCACCGGCAAGCGCATCACCATCAAGGATACCCGCGGCATCATCGACGCCATCCTGAACGGTGACATCGGCAAGGCCCCCACCAAGACCATTCCCTACTTCAACTTCCAGGTCCCCACCCAGCTGCCCGGCGTGGACCCCGCCATCCTGGACCCCCGGGACACCTATGCCGACCCCACCCAGTGGGAGGAGAAGGCCAAGGACCTGGCGTCCCGGTTCGAGAAGAACTTCGCCAAGTACGCCACCAACGAGGCCGGCAAGGCCCTGGTGGCCGTCGGCCCCAAGGCCGAGTAAGGCAAACCGCTGTACATTCCCGGCCCCCGGTGCGTCCCCTCCGGACGCACCGGGGGCGGCCCGACTGGAAAATTTCAAAAAATTTCATTTCCCCCTTGACATCCCAGACACCCTATGGTAAGATAATACTCGCTTCTGTTGAAAACGACACGGAGAGATGTCCGAGTGGTTTAAGGAGCCGGTCTTGAAAACCGGTGACTCGCAAGAGCCGTGGGTTCGAATCCCACTCTCTCCGCCACTTTCTTTCCCCTCAGAAGCTCACAGAATGTAAGTTCTTGTAGCCATGCAGAAGTACCCAAGTGGCTATAAGGGGCTCCCCTGCTAAGGGAGTAGACGGGGAAACCCGTGCGAGGGTTCGAATCCCTCCTTCTGCGCCATTCCGCCGCCAGTCGAAGGACTTGCGGCGGAATTTTTTTGGGTTCTATCATAAAAGCTGGGGCCAGGCTCATCACCTGACCTCAACTTTTATGATAGAACCTATATACAGCGGGAGCGCAATATGATATAATTGGAAAGAGTACCCCTAAAAAAGATAGGAGAATGACGATGAAGAAACGGATCTTGAGCACCTTTCTCACATTCGCCCTGCTGCTGACGTTGTTGCCAACGGCAGTGATGGCAGAGGGCGGGAACACGATCTACACGCAAACGGGAGCTACGGGCAACGGCAGCATCACAAATCCCTACGGGCGCTTTGAAGATGCGTTGGATGCAGCGAAAGCTGGCGATACCATTGTCATTAAAGAAAAGAGCACTCTAAGCGAAAAAGAAAATGCGCCAGGAATCCCCTGCGTGATCGACAAGGCCATCACCATCCAGGGGGAGAACTCCAATGCCGCACTGAATGTTCGTACTGCCGGTATTGTGCTGGGTGCAGATGTTATCCTCAAGAACCTTGAGTTAAACTTCGAAAACAAGTACCATCACGCGATCTTCGCCAATGGTCACCACCTTACATCTGAAAATGTTACCCGGGGCAATGGCTCCAGAGAGGTTCAGCTGTTTGCAGGCAGCATTGGTACGACTGCGGGGCTGAACTTCACGGCAACGGCTGGTACGGACGCAAAGTTCACCCTGAAAAACAGCGTATTCGGTAATATCTACGCCGGTGGCGTAGCGGCTGGCTATACCGGTGCCGTCTCGGTAGCGGTGGAAAAGGGCAAGGTGGGCACCATTTACGGCAGCGGCGCTGATGATCGTGCTCCAGATGGAAATTGGTTCGACACCACGGAGCCGCCTGCGCCGACAGCCAATCCCACGCGATATCCAGTCACCGGCACGGTGCGGGTCACCCTTACGAACCCCCCTGGAATTCCAACTGTGGACGGCAACGGCGCGAATGATCTCACGGTTGATGTCAACACGGTCTACCCCACCACGACGGCGCTGCCGAATGTAAAAAAGCTGAACGTCACCTCCGGTACGGTGGCGCCGAGCAATCATTCTCCCGAACTGGCAGTCACGCTTACCGGCGCGAACACGGCAATTGATCTCTCCAAGTCCGCTGGTGAAAAGACAATCGCCAGCCTGTCTGGTGGCGGTGCCGTCAAGGTGGGCGTGGATAGCACACTGACCATTGGGTCGGTGGATGGTTCACACACACTGGAAACGCTCAGCAATAACGGTACACCATTTGCCGCCACCCGTGGACATGGCTACATTGTCCAAAATAGCGGCAGCGGCAGCTTTACGCTGGATCAACGCTGTAGTGTTAACGGAAGTATCTCGCTGACAAGAGAGAACGACACTTGGAAAGCGTCAGAGCAGACGCAAACCCCCACCGCGCTGGATACCTTGACGATTGCCAGCGGTTACGAAACGGTAACGGTTTCAAAGGATGTGATCAACGGCAACGGCGCGGAGGTTAAGGTGAATTTCGCGCCGGGAACGGCTTCCCTGTCGAATATGGAGATCACCTTTGCGCTCAACGGCAAAACAGCCAAATGGGATAGGCCAAATGGAGCCGAGGATGCCATCATTGACAATATGCTGCTTTCGGCCTGTGATAATAGTTTGGATCAGGATACCGTACCAGAGAATGGTGTCGGTTACTTCCGCATTGAAAAACTTAATGGTGAAATTGCGGCGGGCAGCTACCATTTTGAAGTCATCACCCCCAAAGCGAATACCAACGAACAGCTTAAAGTTTCTTTCACCCTCACCGTCACAGACGGAGAGGAAAACAAGCCTCAGAAGCCAGAAGGCATCCACGACATCTTCACTCCGAAGGACGGCAGCAAGCTGGAGAAGTTTTTGGCGAAAGTGATGAATGGGATGCTCTATCTGGATTCCGAGATCGATGTGTCCGACATTGATATTTCCTCAAATGAGATCAAATACACCACTGCTACTGGCCCAGTGACGGGAGAATATGCGGCAGGAAAACTGATCCAAGATAACCCCTTCCACTCATCCGTTTCGACTATGCCCGGAGTTAACCCGGTGTTTACCTATAAGGATAACGGCAATATAGCGACGGTGAAGGTGACCTATCATCCCGCATGGAAGCTGGATCTTGTCAGACGTGCTATTAAGGGCTACGACGAGGCCATGGCTCAAATCAAGTCGGAGGATAGTGATTTTGCGAAGATTCTGAAACTCCACGACTGGATCGTCAAGAATGTGTCTTACGGTATGACTCAGGGGAACGCGGATTTTGCCGTGGGTGCCCTCGCGAATCGATCCGCAGTCTGCGCGGGATACGCGGATTGCTACAAATTCCTGTTGGAGCAGGTCGGTATCGAAAGCATCCGCGTGAACGCACAGACCTTGACGGAACCCCACGCATGGAATCTGGTCTTGTTTGAGGGGCACTATTTCCATGTGGATACCACATGGGATCGCGGGCCTGTCGGTTCCACGGGCATCAGACATAGTTATTTCATGGTCAATGACGCGGAATTTAATCAGAATGGCAAGCATACGGATGCCTGGAAGGAGAACAAGAATTACCCCCAAGGCAATACCTGCTATATCGAAAACAAATTCTATCAGGACAATACTGATATCGCCACCGATAAGCAGATCGCCGCGAATCTGATCCGTATCAAGCACCAGTATCCCGCCAACGTTTCGTTCCAGACCTCTGAGACGGAGCACTGGGCCAACTGCGCGGGCGGAGAGGAGATCCGGGAGGCACATACTGGTTCCCCCTGTACTGTGTGCGGCTATAAGAATACGCCCCAGCCCGCCGAAAAGACCCTCACCGGCATCTCCATCACCACGGCACCGGACAAGACGAGTTACATCGAGGGCGATGTGTTTAACCCCGCAGGCATGGCGGTCACGGCGACATATCGCGATAACAGCACAGCGTCCGTGACCGATTTCACCTTTGCGCCGACTGGCCCGCTGACCGTGGGCACCACAGAAATTACCGTCAGCTACACGGAAAAAGGTGTGACGCAGACCGCCGCGCAGGCGATCACTGTGAACGCCAAGGAGCCGACGCCCGAGCCTGAAAAGCCCGCGAAGAAAAATCAGGCCGCGCTGGTGCTCAGCGCCAGCAAAACCCGCCTCGTCGTGGGAGAAGTGCTGACGCTGTCGGCTGTGGGCGGCTCCACCAACCACAACGCGGTTTACAAGGTCTCTGGCGATGGGGCTGTCAACCTCACTGGCAGCACCCTGACCGCGACGAAAGCGGGAACGGTGACGATCACAGCCAGCAAAGCTGGTGACGAGACGTACAACGAGGTCGTCAGCAATTCCGTCACCATTACGATTACAAATCCCTCTCACTCCTCCGGCGGCAGCAGCTCCGGCGGCGGTTCGTCCTCTGACCGGGACAATTCCGGCAGCAATGGAAAGGTGGAAACCACCACCAAGCCCGACGGCACCAAGGTCCAGACCGAGACCAAGAAGGACGGCACCAAGGTGGAGACCACCACCGCCAAGGACGGCAGCACTTCCAAGACCACAACCAATCCCAACGGCAGCTCCGTCACCGAGAACAAGGCCGCTGACGGCTCCACCGGCACGGTGAAGACCGACAAGCACGGCCAGACCACGGCAGAGACCGCTCTCAGCAGCAAGGCCGTCGAGACCGCCAAGAAGAATGGCGAGCCTGTCAAGGCCCCTGTTGAGGTGGAAGCCACCCGGAATTCCAATACCGCGCCCGTGGTGAACGTCGAAGTACCCAAGAGCGCAGGCGAGACCAAGGTGGAGATCCCTGTCACCAATGTGAAGCCTGGCACGGTGGCCGTCCTTGTCCATCCTGATGGCACCGAGGAGATCATCAAGAACTCCGTTCCTACCGAGGATGGCATCCAGCTCACCGTGAACGGCGGCGTCACCGTGAAGATCGTGGACAATTCCAAGGACTTCATCGACACCCGTGAGCACTGGTCGAGAGATCAGGTGAACTTCGTTGCCGCCCGTGAACTGTTCCAGGGCGTGGGCGACAACCAGTTTGGTGTGGGGCATCCCATGACGCGCGGCATGGTGAATACCGTACTGGCGCGGCTGGCCGGCGTGGACACTACCTCTGCTGCCGGGCAGAACTGGTATGATAAGGGCGTCGCGTGGGCGCGGGAAAACGGCGTGTCCGATGGAACGAACCCCAACGGCAATGTCACCCGTGAGCAGCTTGCCACCATGCTCTATCGCTATGCTGGGTCTCCCACTGTGAATGGCTCCCTGCCGTTCTCCGATGCGGACACCGCGAGCGATTACGCAAAGAACGCCCTCATCTGGGCGACGCAAAACGGCATTCTCAACGGCTACGGAGACGGGCGCATTGGCCCGAAAGCCAACGCCGAGCGCGCACAGGTCGCCGCCATGATGGCGCGGTTTATCCAGAACGCACAGTAAACGAACCCTCTTTCCATCAAAGCAGCTTTCGCTGCGTTAAAATCATCACAATTTTAACGCAGCGAAAATGTTTGCAGCTTGTCGAAGAAGCGGCGAAGCCACTTTTTCGACAAGCTGTCCGCCGCCAGTCGAATGACTTGCGGCGGAATTTTTTTATGCCCGGGCATAACGGGGAGGGGAGCGGCCGGCCCGCGTCTTTTAACACACTCTGAACGGAAAAACACGACAATCCCGGCAGATTGTATATTGAAACATCGGCCTCTGTCGTGGTATGGTATGATACGATTAGACCAGGAATGAAATTCCGCAGACCCGGCGAGGAGGTGCGGCTATGACAGAAATTTATTCCATCACCCTCTACGGCTCCATCGGCCCCCGGCGGGGCAGGCTGCTGCTGCGGCAGGAGGCGGAGCAGGTCACCGGTGTGCTGGAGCTGATGGGCTACCGGAATGCCGTGGACGGCTGCCTGGAGCCGGACGGCTGCGTCCGGCTGGTCCACGGCCTGCGCTCGGCCCTGCGGGAGTTCCGGTGCCGCTCCGTCTGGCGGCGGCAGGCGGAGCGCCTGTCCGGCGAAATCGAAACGGAGCAGGGCTGCTGGAAGTGCAGCGGCGTGCTGACCGGAACGGAAGCATCAGAAGGAGAAGACGAGACAGTGAACAACCAATCCAACGCAGGAAAGGCGGGTGGAGCCCATGAGTAAGCAAAAAGGCGGCGCGTCCTTCTTCGAGAAGCTGGCCACCTTCATCGTGGACCGCCGCAGCCTGATTTTCTTTTTCTACGCCATCGCCATTGCGGCCAGTCTGGTGACCCAGGGCTGGGTGAAGGTCTGCGACGACCTGACGGAATACCTGCCCGAGACCACCGAGACCCGTCAGGGCCTGGACCTGATGGACCGGGAGATGGAGACCTACGCCACCGCCCGCATCATGGTGTCAAACACGACCTACGACATAGCCCGGGAGCTGGCCGACGAGATAGAAAACCAGGAGGGCGTGTCCTCCGTGGACTTCTGGGATAAGGACAAGGACCCGGACGACGACTCCGTCATGCCCTCCACGGCCAACAAGACCTATGAGGACTACATGAAGGGGGCCGATGCCCTCATTACCGTCACCTTCCAGGGGGAGGAGGAGGACCAGGTCAGCAAGGACGCCCTGAGCCGGGTCCAGGTCCTGCTGGAGCCCTACGACGCGGTGGTGTCCACCGATGTGGGCTACCAGATGTCTGACTCCCTGAACGAGGAGATGGGCGTGATTCTGGGTGTGGCGGCGGTCATTATTATTCTGGTGCTGCTGCTTACCTCCCGGTCCTACGCCGAGCTGCCGGTGCTGCTGGGCACCTTTGTGGCGGCGGCCCTGCTGAATAAGGGGACCAACTTTATCTTCGGCGAGATATCCTATGTGTCCGACTCGGTCACCGTGGTCTTGCAGCTGGCGCTGGCCATCGACTACGCCATCATTCTGCTGCACCGGTTCCTGGAGGAGCGGGAGAACAGCGTGGACGACCGGGCCGCCTGTATCGCCGCCGTGGCGGCGGCCATCCCGTCCATCTCGGCCAGCAGTCTGACCACCATTTCCGGCCTGGCCGCCATGATGTTCATGCAGTTCCGCATCGGCTTCGACCTGGGCATGGTGCTCATCAAGGCCATTTTGTTCAGTATGCTGTCGGTGTTCACCCTGATGCCCGGCCTGCTCATGCTGCTCTCCCGGGCCATGGAGAAGACCCGGCACAAGTCCTTCGTGCCTACCATCGACCGGTGGGGCAAGCTGGTGTATCACCTGCGGTTCGTCGGCGTGCCCGTGTTCGTGGTGTGTGTGGCGGTGGGCTTTGTGCTGTCGAACCAGTGCCCCTACGTCTACGGCAACAACTCCATTATGACCGAGCAGCGCAACAGCCACCAGGCTGCCGGGGACAAGGTGAAGGCCGCCTTCGGCGACCAGAACATCATGGCCCTTCTGGTGCCCAAGGGGGACACGGACAGCGAGCGCGCCCTGCTGGCCCGGCTGGCGCGCTATGACCAGGTGGACTACGCCATGGGCCTGTCCAACATCGTGGCCAAGGACGGCTATACCCTCACCGACGAGCTGACGCCCCGGCAGTTTTCCGAGGTGGCCGACGTGTCCTATGAGGAGGCCTGTGTGCTCTACGCCGCCTATGCCGCCGACAAAGAGGAATACGGCCGCATCGTGGGCGGGGTGAACAAGTATGAGCTGCCCCTGATGGACATTTTCATGTTCCTCCACGACGAGATGGACGACGGCTACGTCACCCTGGACGACGAGCAGACCGACGACGTCAATGACCTCTATGACCAGCTGGTGGACGCTCAGAAGCAGATGCTGGGCGACCAGTACACCCGCATGGTCATCAACCTGAACCTGCCCGAGGAGGGCGCAGAGACCTTCGACTTCCTGAAGGTCGTCCACCAGGAGGCGGAGCGCTTCTATCCCGCGGACGACGTGTATCTGGTGGGCAACTCCACCAGCGACTATGACCAGTCCACCTCCTTCGCCCGGGACAACATCATGATCAGTGTGCTGTCGGTGGTCTTCGTCATTCTGGTGCTGGTGTTCACCTTTATGTCCGTGGGTCTGCCCATTCTGCTGATCCTGGTGATCCAGGGCAGTATCTGGATCAACTTTACCTTCCCCACGGTGACCCACACGGACATCTTCTTTATGAGCTATCTCATTGTCACCGCCATTCAGATGGGCGCGAACATCGACTACGCCATCGTCATTTCCACCTGGTACTCCGAGCTGAAGGGGAAGATGAGCCAGAAGGAGGCCATCATCAAGGCCCTGGACCTGTCCTTCCCCACGGTGCTGACATCGGGCTCCATCCTGTCCTCCGCCGGCTATCTGATCGGAAAGATCACCAGCGAGCCCTCCATTGTGGGCATCGGCCAGTGCATCAGCCGGGGCACGATCATTTCTATGTTCCTGGTCATGTTTGTCCTGCCCCAGATCCTGCTGCTGGGTGACAAGCTGGTGGAGCGCACCCGCTTCCAGCTCCGGACCCCCGGGGTCGGTGCGGTCAAGAGCATGAGCGGAACGGTCTATCTCAACGGCCGGGTCCGCGGCCGGATCTCCGGCGTGGTAGACGCAAACATTCACGGCGTGGTCCATGGCGATGTGTCCGCCCTCATCGGCGCGGGGGCCATCGGCCGGCCGGAGCAGGAGAACGACCCGGAGGAGGAGCATAACGATGAAGAAACGGATACATAAGCTGTCGGCGGCCCTCCTGGCGGCGGCGCTGACCCTGTCTCTCATCGCCCCGGTGGGGGCGGCGGAGGGGGACCGCGCCGACGTGGAGCTGGCCACCGCAGAGGACCTGATGGACTTTGCCCGGAGCTGCGCCCTGGACACCTGGTCCCAGGGCAAGCGGGTGGTGCTGGCGGCGGACATCGACCTGACCGACACGGTATTTTCCCCCATCCCCACCTTCGGCGGGACCTTCGACGGCCAGGGCCATAAAATTACCGGCCTGTCGCTGTTGAACGACGGCAGCAGACAGGGGCTGTTCCGCTACATCCAGCCCTCCGGCCAGGTGCAGAACCTGACGGTGGAGGGAAAGGTTGCCCCCGGGGGGAGCAAAGCCTCGGTGGGTGCGCTGGCGGGCAGCAATCGGGGCCTGCTGGCCAACTGCACGGTGCGGGCCGACGTCTCCGGGGGAGACAGCGTGGGCGGCATCGTCGGAGTCAACGAGGGGACCGGCCGCCTGGTGGAGTGCAGCTTTTCCGGCACCGTCACCGGCAGCCACTATGTGGGCGGCGTGGCGGGCCAGAACCTGGGCAGCCTGGTGCGCTGCCAGAGCGCCGGTCTGGTGAACACCACCAACGACGACACCCAGGACAAGGTGGACGATCTGGACTGGAAGCAGCTCAATTCCACCCAGAATGTGCCGGCCAGCACCGATGTAGGCGGGGTGGCCGGATACTCTGCGGGGGTGCTCCAGAGCTGTCAGAACACCGGCACGGTGGGCTATCAGCACGTGGGCTATAATATCGGCGGCATCGTGGGCCGCCAGGCCGGGTATCTGGACGGCTGCACCAACCTGGGCGCGGTCTACGGCCGGAAGGACGTGGGCGGCATTGCCGGACAGCTGGAGCCGAAGCTCAGTCTGAATTACAGCAAGGATGACCTGGAGCGCCTGTGGGACGCTCTGGACCGGATGCAGGCCCTGACCAGCACCGCGCTGGAGCACGCCACGGGCATCTCCAACTCCGTCTCCGACCAGATTACCCAGCTGACCGACCAGACCCGGGTGGTCAAGACCACCGTGTCTGACCTGACCGACGCCATGACCGACTGGGCCAACGGCAACATCGACCAGGTGAACGACATGACGGCCCGCATCTCCTGGGCGCTGGACCAGATGACCCCCATCCTGAAAAAGGCGGAGCGGGCGATGAACCAGCTGTCTGACGCCATGGACCAGCTGCAGGACGCCCTGGACGATGGCGGCAAGGCGCTGGACGATGCGGACCAGGCCGTAAAGGATTTGGACCGGTCCCTGGGCCAGCTGCGAACGGCCATCGGCCAGAGCCGCACCGCCCTGGACGACCTGCAGGAGGCCGTGCGGCTGTTTTTCGTCTCCTCCTACTGGGGCTGGGACGAGGAGGAGCTGGGAGAGGCGCTGGACAGCCTGAACGCCGGGATCTCCGGGCTGAAAAACAGCGTGGGCAGCGTGGACAGCGCGCTGAGCGATATGGAAAAATCCATGGACCACCTGCGGGATGTGGGGGACCATGGCCAGGATATGCTGGACCAGATGGATGACATGGCGGATGCCGCCGGGGCCGCCACCGATACCCTGGCCTCCGCCGCCGGTGACCTGGCGGAGGTGACCCGGGAGCTGGCCGAAAAGCCCACCATCCAGTTCAACCCCATCGACAGCTCCATGACCGACAAGGGGGACGCGGTGGACAGCGCCGTGTCTGACCTGCTGGACCAGATGGACAGCCTGACCGACGTGGTGAAGCAGTCCTCTGACACGGCGGTGGCCGATTTGCAGGCCATCAACCGGCAGATGAGCGCGGTGATCGGTGTGCTGCGGAACATCACCGACGACGTGCAGAACTTCGACTGGGAGGACCACTTCGACGACGTGTCGGAGCAGCAGGAGAACAGCGACACCGGGGCCATCGCCAATTCCACCAACCTGGGCACTGTGGAGGGCGACCTGAACGTGGCCGGTGTGGCGGGGTCCATGGCCGTGGAGTATGACTTCGACCCGGATGATGACCTGGTGAAGTCCGGCGACCGCTCCGCCAAGTTCAATTTCCTGGCCCAGGCGGTGATCCGGGACTGCGTCAACTCCGGCGCGGTGACGGCCAAGCGGGACTATGCCGGCGGCATCACCGGACGGATGGACCTGGGCCTGGTCACCCGCTGCCAGAGCTACGCCCCCGTCACCAGCAGCGACGGGGACTATGTGGGCGGTGTGGCCGGTGCGTCCTATGCCGCCATCCGGGACAGCTGGGTAAAGTGCAGCCTGTCCGGCGGCAAGTACATCGGCGGCGTGGCCGGACTGGGCTACACGGTGAAGGACTGCCGCACCCTGATCCAGCTGGACGGGGCGGCGGAGTATATCGGAGCCGTGGCCGGTGATGTGGACGGGGAGGGTACCGTGACCGGCAACCTCTTTGTGCAGGAGGACACCGCCGGCATCGACGGGGTGAGCTACTCCGGCAAGGCGGAGCCCACCACCTTCGAGGCCATGCGCGCCCTGTCCGGGGTGCCGGAGGCCTTTACGCAGTTCCAGCTCACCTTTGTGGCCGACGGCGAGACCGTGGCGGTGATCCCCTTCGTCTATGGCGACTCTCTGGACTCCCTGCCGGAGATCCCCGCCAAGGCGGGCTGCTCCGCCAGCTGGCCGGAGCTGGACACCGGCAAGCTGACCCACAGCCAGACGCTGGAGGCCGTTTACTCCGAGTACAGCACCTCTCTGGCCGACGGGGGCAATCCCCCCTGGCTGCTGGTGAGCGGCAAGTTCACCCCCACCGCCCAGCTGACCCACACTGCCCAGACCGCCAGCTGGACCGACGAGAAGGGCGAGGAGCACACCGGAGAGGCCTATACGCTGACCATTCACGACCCGGCGATGGAGGTGGGGGAGTACAGCGTTCACGTCCGCAAGCCGGAGTCCGGCAAGCGGTATGCCCTGTGGACCCAGACGGAGGACGGCTGGGCCAAGACGGACCACAGCACCGACGGCAGCTACCTGGTCTTCTCCGCCGGCGGGACCAGCACCACCTTCTACCTGGAACAGATCGACCGGCAGCTGCCCATCCTTCCCACTGCCATCGGCGCGGGCGTGCTGGCGGTGCTGGCCGGGGCCGCTGTGCTCCTGATCCGCCGGCGCAGAGGCCCCAAGGGACCCGGCGCGGGGAAGGCCGATCTGCGGCCCCAGGCCCCGGCGGTGGGGGCGGAGGAGGAGATCGTCTGAGGGCTTTCCTTCCCGGGCGGAGTGTGTTATACTAAAACGGCAAGACACACCCGCCGGGCCACGGACCCGGTTTGAGAAAACGAGGTGGCTCTGTGGCAAAAAAAGAACACATTTCCTCTGAGGAGACCAAGCGGGCCATGGCCTTCTCGCTGAAGCGCCTGATGGTCCGCAAGCCCCTGGACAAAATTTCCATCCGGGAGATCACCGAGGGCTGCGGCGTGAATCGCCAGACCTTCTACTATCACTTTCGGGATATTTACGACCTGCTGGAGTGGATGTATCAGCAGGAGGCGGTGTCTCTCCTGGCCCAGTATGAGGGGGTCCTGCTGTGGCAGGACGGCCTGCTCCAGCTGCTGCGGTATTTGCGGGACAACCGGGACATCTGCCTGTGCGCCCTCCGCTCCCTGGGGCATGAGCACCTGCGGCACTTTTTCCAGCAGAACGTGTACGACATCATCCGTTACACCGTGGAGGACCTGACCCGGGACCAGGACCTGCCCCAGGGCTACGAGGAGCTGATGACCCGGTTCTATGTCTCCGCCCTGGCCGGGGTGGTGGAGAGCTGGCTGATCGGCGAGCTGAAGCGCACGCCGGAGGAGCTGGTGTCCTTTGCCGACACCATGCTCCAGACCCACATCCGGGGCGGGGAGCTGAGCTTTCCCAAGCGAAAGACAGAAACGCACCAAGAATAAGACTGTCAAAAAACT
>URTG01000033.1 GCA_900550705.1 uncultured Eubacteriales bacterium
AGATTCGCAAGGGATAATTTTATTATAGGTGTAAAAATATAATTGTCAAGAGTTTTAATCGACTTATAGATTGTTTATTCATTCTGCGTTTCCCGTATCATAAAATAGGAAAGGTGGGATGTAGGCATGGACATCGACTACGGTAAAATCGGTCAGCGAATTGCCGCACGACGGCGAAAGCTTGGATTGAAACAGGCTCAGCTCAGTGAAATGGCCGACATCAGCAACACCTATATGTCAAGTATAGAACGTGCTGTATCTATCCCTTCCATTGAAGTCATTATGCGCCTTGCCTTGGCCCTGGACACTACTCCGGACGAATTTCTTGTCGGAACCGCCTTAACTCCTTCAGAAAATCATTGGCAAACAGCCGCGCAACACCTCCGGGGGATGACTGAGGAACAATTGACGATAGCGGAAAGCTTTCTGGCGTGGCTATCTCAGCAAAAATAGTTTGATTTTGCGCGCAATAGGTACTACAATGGCTATATACTAAGGAGGGATTCTTGTGGATTGTAGTACGACCGTCTCTCTTGACCAGATGTTGGCCGATGCCGACCAGCTGTTGACCGACTTTTCCCTCGACGATAAGCAGATTGCCCAACAGGAAACCTCATCGCCGGAATGAAAACGAGCTTCGTCTTCATTCCGGCTCTTTATCCCCCTTTTTCTCGAACATCCGTTTTATTCCTTGACTTTCCCCCGCTTTGTTTGGTAAGATAGAAAAAACAACATCACTTGAACTGCGAGGAAGATGACTATGGCTCAGAAGAAAACCAGCTACGGCAACGAATCCATCTCCGCTCTGAAGGGGGCGGACCGGGTGCGGAAGCGGCCGGGGGTCATTTTCGGCTCAGACGGGCTGGAGGGCTGCGAGCACGCGGTGTTCGAGATCATGTCCAACGCCATTGACGAGGCCCGGGAGGGGCACGGCAGTCTTATCACCGTCACCCGCTTCGCCGACCACTCCATCCAGGTAGAGGACCAGGGCCGGGGCTGCCCGGTGGACTGGAACGAGAAGGAGCAGAAATATAACTGGGAGCTGGTCTTCTGCGAGCTGTACGCCGGCGGCAAATATGGCGGCGAGGGGGACAACTACGAGTACTCCCTGGGTCTCAACGGCCTGGGCTCCTGCGCCACCCAGTACGCCAGCGAATACTTCGACGCGGAGATCTGGCGGGACGGCTTCAAATACTCCCTCCACTTTGAACAGGGCGAGAACATCGGCGGGCTGAAAAAGGAGCCCACCGACCGGGGCAAAAAGACCGGCTCCCTGTTCCACTGGAAGCCCGACCTGGAGGTATTCACCGACATCGACATCCCCGTGGACTACTACCTGGACGTGATGAAGCGGCAGGCGGTGGTCAACGCCGGGGTGACCTTCCGCTTCCGGAACCAGATCGGCACCAACCGGTTTGAGACCACGGACTTTAAGTATGAAAACGGCATCGTGGACTATGTGGCCGAGCTGGCCGGGGAGGACCCCCTGACCCAGCCGGTGTTCTGGCAGTGCGAGCGCCGGGGCCGGGACCGGGCGGACAAGCCGGAGTATAAGGTGAAGCTGTCCGTGTCCTTCTGCTTCTCCAACCGGGTGCAGATCATCGAGCACTACCACAACTCCTCCTGGCTGGAGCACGGCGGCTCCCCGGAAAAGGCGGTGCGCTCCGCCTTCGTCTCCGCCCTGGACGCCTATCTCAAGGCCCAGAACAAGTATACGAAAAACGAGAGCAAGATCACCTTTAACGACATCCAGGATGCCCTGGTCCTGGTGAGCAACGACTTCTCCACCCAGACGTCCTACGAGAACCAGACGAAAAAGGCCATCAACAACAAATTCGTCCAGGACGCTATGACCGAGTTTCTGCGCGCTCAGCTGGAGGTCTACTTCATCGAAAACCCCCAGGACGCCCAGCGGATCGGCGACCAGGTGCTCATCAACAAGCGGGCCCGGGAGAACGCGGAGAAGACCCGGCTGAACATCAAGAAAAAGCTCACCGGCAACATGGACCTGGCCAACCGGGTGCAGAAGTTTGTGGACTGCCGCACCAAGGACGTCACCCGCCGGGAGCTGTATATCGTGGAGGGCGACTCCGCCATGGGCAGCGTAAAGCTCAGCCGGGACGCGGAGTTCCAGGGGATCATGCCCGTCCGGGGCAAAATTCTCAACTGCCTGAAGGCGGACTACGGCAAAATCTTCAAGAGCGAGATCATCACCGACCTGCTGAAGGTCCTGGGCTGCGGCGTGGAGGTCCACGACAAGCGAGCCAAGGATATGGCCGCCTTTGACCTGGGCAATCTGCGGTGGAATAAGATCATCATTTGCACCGATGCCGACGTGGACGGCTTCCAGATCCGGACCCTGATCCTCACCATGCTCTACCGCCTCACCCCCACCCTGATCCAGGAGGGCTACGTCTACATCGCCGAGTCCCCCCTGTATGAGATCACCAGCAAGGACATGACCTACCCCTTCTTCGCCTACTCCGACAAGGAGAAGAACGACAAGGCGGCCGAGCTGTCCGCCCAGGGGAAGAAGTTTGATATTCAGCGCTCCAAGGGCTTGGGCGAGAACGACCCGGACATGATGGCCCGCACCACCATGTCCCCCGCCAGCCGCCGCCTCATCAAGGTCATGCCCGAGGACGTGGCCCGCACCGCCCAGGTCTTCGACCTGCTCCTGGGCGACGACCTGTCCGGCCGCAAGAGCCACATCGCGGACAACGGGTATAAGTATCTGGAATTGGCGGACATTTCCTGAGCGTGTGAAGTGAGCAGTTAGGAGTTATGAGTGAGGGAACCCTTTGGTACACCGCAGTTTCACAGCCTCCCTTGTGTAAAGGGCCGATTCCCCCTATCAGGGGGAAATGTCACGCAGTGACAAAAGGGGTAGGGAGGTGGCTCGGCGATAGTCGAGTCGGAGGGATTGTCCGAGGTTCTGCCTAGCCCTAGAGAAAACAATCCCTCAGTCAGCCTACCGGCTGACAGCTCCCTTTACACAAGGGAGCCAAAAGAGCTGCATCCGCTTGAAACAACCACGCTCAACTTTTCCGCTCTCTGGGGCATTTTCCCTTTCTCTTTACAATAAAGGACGGATATTTGAATGGCTAGAAAAAAGAAAACCGAGGAAACAACACCGGCGCTGCGGCCGGAGGATCTGGCGGCCATGGGTCTGCGGGCCGAGGTGCTGGAGCAGCCCATCACCGAGACGCTGGAGATCAACTATATGCCCTACGCCATGTCGGTCATTGTCTCCCGGGCCATCCCGGAGATCGACGGCTTCAAGCCCTCCCACCGCAAGCTGCTGTACACCATGTATCAGATGAAGCTGCTGGGCGGTGCCCGGACCAAGAGCGCCAACGTGGTGGGCCAGACCATGAAGCTCAACCCCCATGGCGACGCCGCTATTTACGACACCATGGTCCGCCTGTCCCGGGGCTACGGCGCGCTGCTGCACCCCTTTGTGGACTCCAAGGGCAACTTCGGCAAGGTCTACTCCCGGGACATGGCCTGGGCCGCCAGCCGATACACCGAGGTCCGGCTGGATTCCATCTGCGGCGAGCTGTTCCGGGATATCGACCAGGACACCGTGGACTTTGTGGACAACTACGACGGCAAGCTGAAGGAGCCCACCCTGCTGCCCACCACCTTCCCCAATGTGCTGGTTTCCGCCAACCAGGGCATCGCCGTGGGCATGGCCAGCAACCTGTGCGGCTTCAACCTGGGCGAGGTGTGCGACACCACCATCGCCTTTCTGAAAAACCCGGACTGCGACCTGTTGGCCACTCTGAAGGCCCCCGACCTGCCCACCGGCGGCGAGCTGCTCTATGACCAGGCCGCCCTCAGCGACATCTACCGCACCGGCCGCGGTTCCTTCAAGATCCGCTCCAAGTGGCGGTATAACAAGGCGGAAAATCTCATCGAGATCTACGAAATTCCCTACTCCACCACCACCGAGGCCATTATGGACAAGGTCACCGAGCTGGTGAAGGCGGGGAAGATCCGCGAAATTTCCGATATGCGGGACGAGACCGGCCTGGACGGTCTGAAGCTGGCCATCGACCTGAAGCGCGGGACCGACCCGGACAAGCTCATGGCCAAGCTGTTCCGCTCCACCCCCCTGCTGGACAGCCAGTCCTGCAACTTCAACATTCTCATCGCCGGAATGCCCAAGGTCCTGGGCGTCCGGGCCATTCTGGAGGAGTGGACCGCCTGGCGCACCGACTCCGTCCGCCGCCGGGTGTACTTCACACTGAACAAGAAGAAGGACAAGCTGCACCTGCTCCAGGGCCTCCAGCGCATCCTGCTGGACATCGACCGGGCCATTCAGATCATCCGGGACACTGAGGAGGACGCCGAGGTGGTGCCCAACCTGATGATCGGCTTCGGCATCGACAAAATTCAGGCGGACTATGTGGCCGACATCCGCCTGCGGAACATCAACAAGGAGTATATCCTCAAGCGCACCCGCGAGGTGGACGAGCTGGAGCGGGAGATCGCCGACCTGGAGGACACCGTCAACTCCACCCGCCGTATCCGCGCCATCATCATCGACGAGCTGAAGCAGGTGAAGGCCAAATACGCCGCGCCCCGCCGGACGGAGATCGTCTACGACTACGCTCTGGACACCGACCGCTCCGCCGAGGACGAAACCCCGGACTACCCCGTCCACCTGTTCCTGTCCCAGGAGGGCTATCTGAAAAAGATCACCCCCCAGTCTCTGCGGATGGCCAGCGACCAGAAGTATAAAGAGGGCGACGGCCCCTTCCTCCAGTGGGAGGCCACCAACCGGGACGAGCTGCTCATCTTCACCGACCGGCAGCAGTGCTACAAGACCCGCCTGTCTGACTTTGACGACAGCAAGGCCAGCGTGTTGGGCGACTACCTGCCCAGCAAGCTGGGCATGGACCAGGAGGAGCGCCCCCTGTGGGCCTGTGTCCCCGGGGACTACTCCGGCAGTCTGCTGTTCTTCTTTGAAAACGGCAAGGTGGCCCGGGTGGAGCTGAACGCCTATCAGACCCAGACCAAGCGGCGGAAGCTCACCGGCGCATACAGCGACAAATCCCCCCTGGTCGCCGCCTTTCTGGCGCGGGAGGACTTCGAGGCCGCCCTGGTCTCCACCGAGGGCCGCTGCATGATCTTCCACACCGCCAGCCTGAATCCCAAAACCACCCGCACCACCCAGGGGGTCAACGTCATGGTCCTCAAGCCCAAGTATCATGTGGAGCGGGTCTTCCCCCTGGAGGGCAGCACCATCGTCAACGCCGCCCGCTACCGGGCCAAGTCCCTCCCCGTGGCCGGCGCGCTGCTGCGGGACGCCGACCGGGGCGTGGAGCAGATGACACTTTTGGGGGAGTGAGGAGTTAGGAGTTAGAAGTGATGAGTTTCATGGCCCTTCGGCTGCTGCCTCGGAACGAAACTCGGCTCAAAAAAGTTTTACACATACCCTGTGGAAAACTTTGGGTTCGAGCTGTTTCCTGCCTTTTAGGGCGGGAAATGCGGCCTGGATTTTGAACCTTTTTCCACAAAACTGGGTGCTTGTGTGTGTTTTCCGCCCGCAGAGGGGGCGGGGAGCCTGGAAATGAACTGTGTATCAAAAAGGGGGGTGCGGAGTGTGAAAAAGGCGGGCTTTGGCCTGATCGCCGGGGCGACGGCGCTTTCCGTCCTGCTGACGGGGTGCGCCGGGCTGCTGGAACGGGACTATGTACACGTCACCCCCCACAGCACCGCGCCCACGGCGGAGGGGGACCCCTCGCTGATCCGGGCGGAGAGCTACCAGCAGCTGGTGAATGGGCTGCTGTACTTCGTCACCCTAGGGGCCGAGACTGGCACCATCCAGCTCTATCTGGACGCCGGCGACGCCGAGGCCCAGCTGGAGGCCGCCTGTCTGGAGGTGGTCCAGGAGGACCCCCTGGGGGCCTACGCCGTGGAGTACATCAAGTATCACCTCACCCCCGTGGTCTCCCACTACGAGGCGGCGCTGGACATCACCTACCGCCGCACCCGGGATCAGGTGGCCTCCATCGTGTCCGCCACCGGGGTGTCCGCCGTCCGCAGTGAGCTGGAGGCCGCCCTCAGCGCCTTCGCCTCTGAGCGGGTGCTCCGCATCGGCTACTTCGAGGGGGACGAGGACACCGTCCGCGCCCTGGTCCGCTCGGCCTACGACGCCGTGCCCGGTGCCGCCCTGGATCTGCCGGAGGCGACGGTATCCCTCTACCCCCAGACGGGACGGCAGCGGATCGTGGAGATCCAGCTCACCTACCATCTGGAGCTGACCGAGCTTACCCGCCGGAAGGAGCAGCTGGCCCAGACCGCCCGCACCCTCAGCCAGCCCCTCCAGGGGGAGGACGCCCCGCGGAGCGTGCTCCAGGCCGCCCGGGTGGTCCTGTCCGCCGGGGGCTATCTCCCCCAGGGCGGAAATACGGCCTACGACGCCCTTCGTTCCGGCGGGGCCAACAGCGAGGGGTTGTCCCTGGCCCTGGTCCTGCTGTGCCAGAACCTCAGCGTCCCCGCCCAGGTGGTCCGGGGCAGCCGGAACGGCAGCGAGCTGTTCTGGGTCCTGGCCCAGACCGCCCACGGCTGGCGTCACCTGGACCTGACCCAGGGGGCCGAGGCCCTCCTCCTCCACACCGACCGGGAGATGGCCGACACCGGCTACACCTGGGACGCCGCCGCCTGTCCCCAGGCCCAGTAGGCCCGATTTCCGGGTCCGGGAAAAAGTTGAAAAAGGGGGTTGACATTTTCTGCGGTTCTGGTATAATACCCACTGTTGACGCGAGTGTAGCTCATCTGGTAGAGCGCCACCTTGCCAAGGTGGAGGTAGCGAGTTCGAGCCTCGTCACTCGCTCCATTTTGGGCACCCAATCGGGTGTCCTGTTTTTTTGCCATTAGCGGGGATACGGATTTTCCTATGGCGTGCAGGGAAACAGTAGGGAAGAAGTCTGAATCGTCAACCTCTCCTGAGAAGAAACAGTTGACAACCGCCCCCTTCGATTGTATACTCATTGGGAAACTGAGTTTACGATCGGCCCTCTGGCCGGGAAGGATGTGCGAATATGGAAACGAAAGAGCGCGGAAAGGTCTATCCGCTGGCAATGACGGCGGTGATGGCGGCGGTGATGGCGGTGGTGTCCCCCTTCTCCCTGCCCATTGGGCCCATTCCCATTTCTCTTTGCACCTTTGTGATCTACCTGACGACGTATGTGCTGGGCTGGAAGCGGGCCACGGCGGCTACGCTGGTGTATGTGCTGCTGGGTGCGGTGGGCGCTCCGGTGTTCAGCGGCTTCGGCGCGGGGCTGGGCAAGGTTCTGGGTCCCACGGGCGGCTACATTGTGGGCTATATCCTCCTGGCTCTGGTGGCCGGGCTGTTTGTGGAAAAGTTCCCGGACAGCCGGGTGCTCCAGCTGGTGGGCATGGTGGTGGGTACTGCCGTGCTGTACGCCCTGGGCACCGCCTGGTTCTGCGTGCAGGGCGGGAAGACCGTGGGCTATGCGATGGCCTACTGCGTGATCCCGTTCCTGGCGGGTGACGGGGCGAAGATCATTGTGACCCTGGCGGTGGGTCCCCTGCTCCGCCGCCGACTGGCCGAGGCGGGCCTGGACCCGGCGGCCTGATTTTGGAGAAAATAGTGTGCCACGGAGAAGATTTTCCCTTCTCCGTGGCATTTTTTTACCCCTTTGGCTTACTTTTGCAGAATAATGCCGCCAGCAGACCGAAGAACACCGCTGCGGCGATGCCGCCGGAGGCGGCGGTGAGTCCGCCGGTGAGCGCCCCCAGCCAGCCCTGCTCCGCCACGGCCCGGCGGACGCCCTTGGCCAGCAGATGGCCGAAGCCGGTGAGGGGCACCGTGGCCCCCGCGCCGGCCCAGTCCACCAGGGGGCCGTATAGCCCAAGGGCGCTGAGCACCACCCCCATGGTCACATAGCCGGACAGGATACGGGCGGGGGTGAGACCCGTCCGGTCGATGAGGATCTGGCCCAGCAGGCACAGCAGGCCGCCGCAGAGAAAGGCGTTTACATATTCCATGGTCATTCCTCCTGGCCGAGCGCGGCCGTCTCCAGGGCCACGGCGTGGCAGATGCCGGGGATGGACTCCCCCTGCAAGGCGGTGGTGGGGGAGTGCAGGGCCCCGGTGGGGCAGAACAAAATGCGCCGGAGGGTCCCGTCTGCCAGGGCGTTGAGCAGGGGACCGGTCAGCACGGCGGCGCAGCAGCCGCAGCCGGAGCCTCCGCTGTGGACATCCTGCTCCCTGGCCCGGAAGATGGACGCGCCGCAGTCCATGTGGTTGGACAGGGGGAAGCCCTCCCGCTCCAGCAGACGGAGAAGCAGGGCGCTGCCCAGGGTGCCCAGGTCGCCGGTGACGATCCGGTCGTAAAAATCCGGGCTGCGGCCCGTGTCCCGCAGGTGGGCGGCGATGGTGTCCGCCGCGGCGGGGGCCATGGCGGCCCCCATGTTGTTGGCGTCGGTGACGCCCAGGTCCACGATCCTGCCGGGGGTGACGTGGGTGAGCCGAGGACCGCGGCCCGACCGGGCCAGCACCGCCGCGCCCGCTCCGGTGACGGTCCACTGGGTGGTGGGCGGCCGCTGGCCGCCGTATTCCAGGGGGGTGCGGTACTGCCGCTCCGCCGTGCAGAAGTGGGAGGAGGCAGACACCGCCGCCCGCTGGCCGAATCCGCCGTCCAGGGCCAGGGCCGCTAAAATCAGCCCCTCGCCCATGGTGGAGCAGGCCCCGTACAGACCGAGGAAGGGCCGTCCGTGCCCCCGGGCGGCGAAGGAGGAGCTGACGCACTGGTTCAGCAGGTCCCCGGCAAAGCACCAGTCCAGGTCCTCCGGGGTCAGGCTCCCCTTGGTCAGGGCCAGCTCCAGGGCCCGGCGCTGGAGGGCGATCTCCGCCTGCTCCCAGGTGGGCTGGCCCAGGGCGTCGTCCGCCGCGATCTCGTCAAACTGCGGGGCCAGGGGACCCCGGCCCTCCTTCTGACCCACCACGCTGGCCCAGGCGATGAGGGCCGGCGGGTGCTCCAGTTTTGCCGTCTGTTTGCCCAGCTTTTTGTCCATGGCTGTCGCCTCCTGTTCCGATGGAGGTAGCTTGCCCGGGACCCGGAAAAAAGATACCTGTAAAATTGACGGGGCGGGGCGGGGCGGGTATAATGAAAGGCACAATGACAGAAAAGGGGGATGTGGCCCATGCCGCAATTTGATCCGGAGCGCTACGCCTATGCCTCCCGGCGGAACGTGGTGTATGCCCGGCGGGCGATGGCCTGTACCTCGGTGCCGCTGGGAGCCCAGATCGGGCTGGATGTGATGAAGGCCGGGGGCAACGCGGTGGATGCCGCAGTGGCCATGGCCGCCGCCATGCCGCTGCTGGAGCCCACCAGCAACGGGCTGGGCTCTGACTGCTTCGCCCTGGTGTGGATCGAGAAGGAGAAACGGCTCTACGGACTCAACGCCAGCGGCGTGGCTCCGGCGGCCCTGTCGGCGGAGACCGTCCGGGCAATGGGGTACGACGCTATGCCCACCGAGGGGTGGCTGCCCACCATGGTGCCCGGGGCCCCGGCGGGGTGGGCGGCGCTGAACCGCCGCTTCGGGACCAAGCCGCTGGGGGAGCTGTTCGTCCCCGCCGCGGCCTACGCCCGGGAGGGCTATCCCGTGCCGGTGAATGTGGCCCGGATGTGGCGCAGCGACGCGCCGCGAATCCAGGCCGCCTGGAAGAAACATCCGGAGCCGTATGACCACTGGGTCCGGACCTTCTGCAAGGGGGACGGCGCGCCCTATGGCCCCGGGGAGCTGTTCCGCTGGCCCGCCCTGGGGGATACGCTGGAGGAGCTGGCCGCCACCGGCTGCGAGAGCTATTACCGGGGGGCGCTGATGGAGAAAATGGTGGCCTTCAGCCGGGCCACCGGGGGGTATTTTACCGAGGAGGACTTCCGGAGCTATCAGCCCCTGTGGGTGGAGCCCATCTCCACGGACTACAAGGGGTACACCGTGTGTGAGATTCCCCCCAACGGCCACGGGATCACGGTGCTCATGGCGCTGAATATCCTCAAGGGCCTGGACCTGCCCGGAGAGAAGGACTGCGCCGAGACCTACCACAAAATTCTGGAGGCCATCAAGCTGGCCTTTGCGGACACCCGGACCTATGTGGCCGACCCCAGGTATATGAGGACCCGGGTGGCCGACCTGCTGTCGGAGGACTACGCCGCCCGGCGGCGGGCGCTGATCTCCCGCCGGGCCCTGCTGCCCGAGGCGGGGGACCCGTCCTGCGGCGGGACGATCTACCTGTGCACCGCCGACCCGGAGGGGAACATGGTGTCCTTCATCCAGAGCAACTACACCACCTTCGGAGCCGGCATTGCCATCCCGGGGACGGGAATTTCGCTGCAAAACCGGGGGGCCAACTTCTCGCTGGACCCGGCCAGCGACAATGTGCTGGCGGAGGGAAAGCGGTCGTACCACACCATTATCCCCGGGTTTTTGATGAAGGACGGCGGGGCCGTGGGGCCCTTTGGGGTGATGGGGGCCTTTATGCAGCCCCAGGGGCACGTGCAGGTCGTTGTGAACACCGTGGACTACCGCATGAATCCCCAGGAGGCGCTGGACGCGCCCCGGGTCCAGTGGCTGGGGGGAAAACGAATCCAGGTGGAGCGGGAGATTCCCGCCCACGCCGCCCAGGAGCTGGAGCGCATGGGGCACGAGGTGGAGGTGGCCAACTGCAACACCGACATGGGCCGGGGCCAGATCATCTGGCGGACGGACAACGGCCTTCTGGTGGGCGGCACCGAGCCACGGTGCGACGGGACTGTGGCGGCCTGGTGACGGAAGATCACGGGGCGGGAACGATAAAAAATAGAATGATTTTCTCCCAAAAAGGAGCGTTTGGAATGAAAGACCATCAGATTTTGATTGACGCCGAGGTGCCCGTGACCCAGGAGGCCCGGGACCAGATCCAGACCGTGATCCGGGCGGCGCTGAAGGCCGAGGGGGTGAAGCTGCCCTGCGAGATCAGCGTACTGCTCACCGACGATGAGGGCATCCGCCAGATCAACCGGGATATGCGCCAGGTGGACCGGGCCACCGACGTGCTGTCCTTCCCCATGTTTGAGCTGCTTCCCGGCGACCCGCCCAACGGCGAGGAGTATCTGGACCCGGACACGGACCGCATCCCCCTGGGGGATATGTGCATCTCTCTGGAGCGCGCCCAGGAGCAGGCGCGGAGCTTCGGCCACTCCCTGGAGCGGGAGCTGTGCTATTTAACGGTCCACTCCGTCCTCCATCTGCTGGGCTATGACCACCTGGATGAGGGGCCGATGAAGGCGCAGATGAGAGGGAGAGAGGAAGCAATCCTGGGGGAGCTGGGAATTGTGAGAGAGTGATTCGGAGAGTTATGAGTTAGAAGTTAGGAGGGATGAGTTACTTAGCCCTGGGGCCGGTGCTTCTTGCACGAGACGGATGAGGGGGCCGAAGGTCCATGAGCCCTTGCGTCCAAACGCAGAGACCCGGTTGTAGGGGACGCTGTCCTCAGCGTCCCGCGATGAGCGGTGCACCAACGTAAAATTCCGCAGAAAATTTTGCTACAAAAAATAAAAACACGTCGTATTAACCACGAAAGTTAATACGACGTGTTTTCAAAATCAACGTCTCTTACTTCTGAATTCCCTCGTACAGACCCTTCACCAGCAGCATACCGGCGGTGGCGCCCTGGTCCTCCACGCCGATGGCCTTGGCGGCGAAGACGGCGGCCTTGCCGTATTTGGGGGTCATGTTCTTAGTGGCGGCCAGGCCGGAGACGGCGCCGTCCAGAGCGGCCTTGGCGGTGGCGGGCAGGTCAGAGCCGGCAGCGGCGGCCTGCTCGGCGGCCTCGGCGGCGGGGTGGATGGCGTCCAGAACGGTGCGCTCCCCGGGGACGCACTTGCCCCGCTTCATAATGCCGTCGGCAAAGCCGCGGAGGAAGGCGGCAAAGCCCGCAGCGTCCACGGACTCCTTGCCCACCAGCCGCTTGCCGCCCTCCATCCAGCCGGAGGACATCAGTGTGCCCATGGTGGAGGGCACCACGCTGGACATCTTCGTGCCGGACTTGAACAGCCGCTTGCCCATGTCGGCCTCCTCGATCCCGGCGTACAGCTCGGGCAGGGCGCCGTAGCCCTTCTTCATGGTCAGCCCCAGGTCGCCGTCGCCCATCTGGGCGTCCATGTCACACAGATGGTCGGCGTTGTCGCTCATCACCTGGGCCACGGCCTGCATCACGGCCTCCCAGTCCTTGGCTTTGATCTCGTTCATGGTAAAATTCCTCCTTGCAGTGAAACGTCAATGGAACTTGCTGTCTTGATGATAGTCCGGTTTCGGCGGGAGGTCAAGAGAAAAATCCGCCGCCGCCCCAAAACAGGGCGGCGGCGGAGACGAGCCTTACTTCATCGCCTGATACAGGAAGGTGATGATCTGGGCGCGGGTGCAGGTGGCGCTGGGGGAGAAGGTGGAGGCGGAGGTGCCGGAGGTGACGCCGTTCTTCACGGCCCACTGGACGGGGGCGAAGTACCAGGCGTCGGCGGTCACGTCGGCGAAGCCGTTGGCGGTCTCGGCGGGGGGGGCGCTGTGGGCCT
>URTG01000034.1 GCA_900550705.1 uncultured Eubacteriales bacterium
GGTCTTTCCGGTACATAAATTAAGGCAAGAACCCCTCAGAAGTCGGCCAACTTCTGGGGGGTTCGCTTTTTGCCTTATGGATAGCCATCTCCGCTTTGGCTGATACCAATGTACCACGGTCTGGCTGAAAAATCAAGGGGAATTTCGGGGGCAGACGTTCCTCACGCCTCACTTCTGCCTTCTAGCTCCCCCTGATAGTCCTTCACCAGCGCCCGGGCGGCCCGCAGCGCGTCTTCGTTCTGCTTCAGCTTCAGGGACAGATAGGGCTTATCGCCGGCAGAGAACAGCAGGCGGCCCTTGTACTTCTCTCCGGCGCACAGGCGGGAGACGGGGCGCAGGTCGAAGTCGGGGATGGTCAGGAGCAGGGAGCCGTGCTTCTGGTCGATGTCGGTGATCCCGGCCTCGGCGGCCTCGGCCCGGAGGAGGGCCACGGAGATCAGGTTGTTCACGGTGCGGGGCGGCTCGCCGTAGCGGTCGATGAGCTCATCCACCAGGTCGTCGGCGTCGGCCTCGCTGCGGATGGCGGCGATGCGGCGATACAGGTCCATGCGCTGCTCCGGCGAGGGGACATACCGGTCGGGGACCGAGGCGGCCACGCTCAGGTTGGCGGCGCACTCCGTCCGGGTGGGGACGGGCTGGCCCTGCTGGGTGAGCACCGCCTCCTCCAGCATTTTCAGATACATATCATAGCCCACCGACAGCATGAAGCCCGACTGCTCCGGCCCCAGAACGTTGCCCGCACCCCGGATCTCCAGGTCCCGCATGGCGATCTTGAAGCCGGAGCCGAACTCGGCAAACTCCCGGATGGCCTCCAGCCGCTTGGACGCCACCTCAGACAGAGCCTTGCCCTTGCGGTAGGTGAGGTAGGCGAAGGCCCGGCGGTTGGACCGGCCCACCCGGCCCCGGATCTGGTGGAGCTGGGCCAGGCCCATTTTATCCGCGTCCTCGATAATCAGGGTGTTGGCGTTGGGCAGGTCGATGCCCGTCTCGATGATGGTGGTGCAGACCAGAACGTTCAGCTCGCCGTCGGTCATCTGGCTCATCACCTCGTCGATGGCGTCCTGGGTCATGCGGCCATGGGCCACGCCGATGGCGGCGCTGTCCCCCAGCAGAATTTGCAGGTGGGCCGCCGTGCGGTCGATGGTCTCCACCCGGTTGTGGAGGTAATAGACCTGGCCGCCCCGCTCCAGCTCCCGGCGCATGGCGTCGGCCAGCACATTCCAGTCGTGCTCCAGCACATAGGTCTGCACGGGCTGGCGGTCGGCGGGGGGCTCCTCCAGGGTGGACATATCCCGGATGCCGGACAGGGCCATATTCAGCGTGCGGGGAATGGGGGTGGCGGACAGGGTGAGCACGTCCACCTGCTTGAAGGTCTCCTTCAGCTTCTCCTTGTGCTGCACACCGAAGCGCTGCTCCTCGTCCACCACCAGCAGCCCCAGGTCCTTGAACTGCACGTCCTTATTGAACAGGCGGTGGGTGCCGATGAGCACGTCGATGCCGCCGTCGGCGGCCTTTCGCAGGGTCTCCTTCATCTGGGCGGGGGTGCGGAAGCGGGACACCACGTCGATGTTCACCGGGTACTTCTGAAACCGGCGCAGGGCGGTGAGATAGTGCTGCCGGGCCAGGACGGTGGTGGGCACCAGAATGGCCGCCTGCTTGCCGTCCAGCACGCACTTCATCACGGCGCGGAAGGCCACCTCCGTCTTGCCGTAGCCCACGTCGCCGCAGAGAAGGCGGTCCATGGGGGTGGCCCGCTCCATGTCCCGCTTGATTTCGCCGATGCAGCGCAGCTGGTCCTCGGTCTCGCTGTATTCAAACTGCTCCTCGAACTCCCGCTGCCAGGGGGAGTCGGGAGAAAAGGCGTAGCCCGGCTGGCGCTGGCGCTGGGCGTAGAGCTGAATGAGGCCCTTGGCCAGGTCCTGCACCGCCTTTTTGGCCTTTTTCTTGGCCTTCTCCCACTCGGTGCCCCCCAGGCGGTTGAGCTTTTTCGTCTCGTTGGCGTCCTCTCCCCCGCCGATGAATTTGGACACCAGGTCCAGCTGGGTGGCGGGGACGTAGAGCACATCGGTGCCCGCGTAGGCGAGTTTCACATAGTCCTTTTCAATGCCGTCCACCTGCATTTTCACCATGCCCACATAGCGGCCCACGCCGTGGTGCTCGTGGACGACTAAGTCCCCGGGGACCAGGTCGGCATAGGACTTCAGCTTCTGGCGGTTGGTGGCGGCCTTGGGGTGCTTGGTGCGGCGGGTGGGACCGCCGGAGCCCTCGGTCAGGACGGCCAGATGAATTTCCGGATATTCCAGCCCGGCGGACAGGCCGCCCACGGTGAGGACCACCTGCCCCGGCTGGGGCAGGGCCTTGAGCTGAAAGTCCACGGCGGACTTGACCTTCTGCTCCCGCAGAAGGGTCTGCAGCTCCAAGGCCCGCTGCTCCCCCGCCACCAGCACCAGACAGGCGGTGCCGCTGGCCTGGTAGTGGGCCAGGTCCTGCACCGCCGTCTCCAGGCTGGCGCCGAAGGAGGGCAGCTGCTTGGCCATCACCGACAGCAGCGCCCGGGGGGGCGTGGGGTAGCTGGCAGTGGTGAAGGAGTCCAGATAGACCAGGGCAAAGCCGCCCAGCTGGGCGCACAGGTGGTGGAAGGGGCGGTACAGGGTCCCGCACTCCCCCGCCAGCTCCTGGCGCTCCAGCAGGAGCTTTACGTCCTCGTCCAGCTGCCACTGGTAGGTCTTGGCCCGGTCGGCAATGCGGACGCACTCGTGGAGGACCACGCAGGCGTCCCCGGGCAGATAGTCCGCCGCCGTGGCCAGCTCGGGGTAGATGAGGGCAAGATAGCGGTCCACCGCCGGGAAGGAGCGCCCCTGGCTCAGGGCCTCCCGGTCCTGGTCCAGCAGGGCGGCCAGGTCCTTCTGCCCCTCCCCCAGCGCCTTGGCGGCCATGCGCTGGAGCTGGGCGCACAGGCCAGCCAGGCCCTTGGGGGCCATCTGGGGCAGCACCTCCGCCGCCGGGAGAAGGCGCACGGCGTCGATGTTCTCCGTCCGCCGCTGGCTCTCCGGGTCGAACACGCCCATGGCGTCCACCTCGTCGCCGAAGAACTCCACCCGGACGGGCCGGTCCATGCCGGGGGCGAACACGTCCAGGATGCCGCCCCGCAGGGCGAACTGGCCCACGCCCTCCACCTGGTCGCAGCGGAGGTAGCCCGCCGCCGTCAGCGTCTCCGCCAGGTCGTTCAAATCGCGGGTCTGGCCCACCTTCAGCGCCACGCAGCACTGCGCCAGCACCGCCGGGGGCAGGGTCCGCTGGAGCAGGCCTTCGATGGTGGCCACCAGGAAGGGGACCTCCCCCCGGTTCAGCCGGTCCAGCAGCGCCAGCCGCCGGTGCTCCCACTGGCGGGAGACCGAGGCCGCATTGTGAAACGTGAAGGACCGGGGGGTGAGCACCGGCACCTCTCCGCCGGAGAAGGCCGCCAAATCCTTGGCCAGGCGCTCCGCCTCCCCCTCGTCGGCGCACACCGCCACCACCGGGCGATGGCTCGCCAGCCCCAGCCCCGCCGTCACATGGGCGCGGTGGATGGCCGCCACCCCCGACAGCGCCGCAGGACAGCGCCCGCCCTCGATGGCCGAGAGCAGCTGTTGAAATTCCGGCATCTGCTGCACCGCCGCAGTGAGTAACTGCATAGGAATACCCCCTTTGGTGAGTGTGGAGTTAGGAGTTAGGAGTGATGAGTTGTCTGGCCCTTGGGTTGGGGCGTTTTGGTCGGGAGACACCCTCATCCGCCCCCTGCGGGGGCACCTTCCCCCTGTCAGGGGGAAGGCTAGGGCAAAGCCGTGACGGATGCGGAAAACGCCGAAGTGTTTAGAGTAGGAGCGCCAAACGCAGGCAGTATCAATGGCTCCCTTGTGTAAAGGGCCGATTCCCCCTATCAGGGGGAAATGTCCCGAAGGGACAAAAGGGGTAGGGAGCTGTCAGCCGTCAGGCTGACTGAAGGATTGTCTCCGCCAGGTCTAGGACAAAGCCTTCCCCCTTCCAGGGGGAAGGTGGCGCGGCGGAGCCGCGACGGATGAGGGTGACTTCCGTACAAGACGCACCGGCCAAAGGGCCAAGTAACTCCTAACTCCTCCCTCCTAACTCCTAACTCAATTAAACTTGTTCATCGCCCGGTCCAGGCCGTCCTTCAGAATACACTCCACCGCGTCGGCGGCGCGCCGGACGGAGGCATCGATGGCCTTTTTATCCTCGCCGGTGAAGCGGCCCAGGACCCAGTCGGCCAGGTCGTAGTCGGGGTGGGGCTTCTCCCCCACGCCCACGCGCAGGCGGGGGAACTGGTCGGTGCCCAGCTGCTGAATGATATTTTTCAGCCCGTTGTGCCCCCCGGCGGAGCCGCTTTTGCGGATACGGAGCCGGCCCACGGCCAGGGCGGTGTCGTCCGACACCACCAGGATATGCTCCGGGGGGACCTTATAAAAGTCCGCCGCCGGGCGCACCGCCTCGCCGGACAGGTTCATATAGGTGACGGGCTTCATCACCAGCACCTTTTCCCCGGAAATGGTAAGGATATTGGTCAGCGCCTTGAATTTCAGCCGCTGGATGGGGGCGTTCTGGCGGTCGGCCACCTCGTCGGCCACCATCCAGCCCACGTTGTGCCGGGTGTTTTCATACTGGTCCCCGGGGTTGCCCAGGCAGACCAGCAGCCAGGTGACGCCGCCCTCTTTCTTCAAAAACATGATGCTCGCTCCTTCCGGACAGTCCAAACAGGGGCGGGTACGAATGTACCCGCCCCTGCGGTAGTGATTTCTCGATTCCGCCGCCGCACTTACAGGAACAGCGGGGAGACAGAGGTCTCCATGTAGATGTGGCTGATGGCCTCGGCGAACATATGGGCGACGGAGATGTACTTGATCTTGTCGCAGTGGGCGCCGGTGCGGGCAGGGATGGTGTTCAGGAAGATCACCTCGTCCAGCACGCTGTCCTGAATACGCTGGATGGCGGGGCCGGACAGAACGCCGTGGGAGGCGCAGGCGGTCACGTCCTTGGCGTGGCCGATCTCCACCAGGGCCTTGGCGGCGTGGCACAGAGACCCGCCGGTGTCCACCATGTCGTCCAGAAGGATGACGCGCTTGCCCTCGACCTCGCCGATGATGTTCATCACCTCGGAGGAGTTGGCCTTCTGGCGGCGCTTGTCCACGATGGCCAGAGGCATATTCAGCTTCTGGGCAAAGGCGCGGGCGCGGGCCACGGAGCCCACATCTGGGGAGACCACCATGGTGTCGTCATGGCAGTCGGCATACTTCTCCATAAAGTGGTCCACAAAGATGGGGGAACCCAGGAGATTGTCCACGGGAATGTCGAAGAAGCCCTGGATCTGGTTGGCGTGCAGGTCCATGGTCAGCACGCGGTCGGCGCCGGCGGTGGTGATGAGGTTGGCCACCAGCTTGGCGGAAATTGGGTCGCGGGGCTTGGTCTTGCGGTCCTGCCGGGCATAGCCGAAATAGGGGATCACGGCGGTGATCCGGCCGGCGGAGGCCCGCTTCAGGGCGTCGATCATGATAAGCAGCTCCATCAGCGCATCGTTGACGGTGCCGGGCTTGCCCTCCTTCTCGAAGGAACAGGTGGACTGGACCACGAAGACGTCGGAGCCGCGGACGGTCTCGTAGATAGAGGCAAAGTTCTCTCCATCCGAGAAAGCGCCCACCTCAGAGTTACCCAGAGGAATCCCTAACTCCTTGCAGATGTCCTTGGCCAGCTGGGGGTTGGAATTGCCGGTGAATACCTTGATGTCCTTCCCGTGTGCGATCATTGTGCAGCATCCTCCCTTTGGGGGGTGATCCGCCGAAAGCGGCCCCCTGTTTCTATGTTATATTGTCTGTGGAGCCAAGCCCCACGGGTGCCCGATTCCGGTTATTTTTTGCCTTTTTTCTCCCGATTGGCGGCGGCCCAGCCCTCTTTCACTTCCTGGCGGGCGCGGCCGATCACCATGGCGTCGGCGGGGACGTCCTGGGTCACGGTGGTGGCGGCGGCGATGTAGGCCCCGTCCCCCACGGTCACCGGAGGGACCAGATTGGTGTTGCAGCCCACAAACACGTCGCTGCCGATGGTGGTGCGGAACTTCTGGAAGCCGTCGTAATTGCAGGTGACGGTGCCGCAGCCGAAGTTGCAGTGGTCGCCCACGTCGCTGTCTCCCACATAGGTCAGGTGGGCCATCTTGGTCCCCTCGCCCAGATTGCAGTTTTTCAGCTGGACGAAGGCCCCGATCTTAGAGCCCTTGCCCACCACGCAGTGGGGGCGGATGTGGGTGTAGGGGCCGATCTGGCAGTCGTCCTCCATGCGGCTGTCCTCCGCCTGAGAGGCGTTCACCGTCACTCCGTCGCCCACGGTGCAGTCGGTCAGCATGGTGTTGGGGCCCAGCTGGCAGTTTTTGCCCACCACGGTATTCCCCATGAGAATGGTGCCGGGGAGCAGACGGGTCCCCGCCCCCACGGTCACGGTCTCCTCTACATAGACGGCAGAGGGGTCCATCATCCAAACGCCCGCCTGGAGCAGTTCCTTGCGCTTGGCCTCCAGCGCGGCGGAGCAATCGTTCATTGTATTTCCTCCTGTCGCAGGCAGCGCCGCTGCGCCGCCGCTTATCTTGTTCATTATACCATAATATCAGCCTTTTGCAGGGGGGAAAAGGTATTTTTTTAGAAAAGTTTCCTTTGTGCAATTTTTCCGCAAAATTCTGCAATTTTCAGGGGCTATCCACCCAGTTTTGCTTAAAAAAGCACAGACTCAGCCCGCCGCGGGGGCGTGGGCCATGGGGCGGACACCCAGCTTTTTCCGCAGCCTGGCGGGGTGATAGAGGCGGGTAATCTCCAGCCCGGCGCACAGGGTGTCTACCAGGTCCACCAGCCAGGCCTCCCGGGACCGGGGCAGCTGGCCGCCCAGGGGCCACATATGGGAGAGGATGATGTTCCGCTCCTTGGGGCTGAGGGGGGTGAGGTCCTCGGCGTTTTTCGCGGCGGCCCGGGGGTGGTCGAAGCACTGCCAGCCCGGGTGGGCGGTCTTGTCCCGGGAGTCGTAGAGATAGAGGTCGTGGAGCAGTCCGCCCCGGGCGGCGGCCTTGGCATCCAGGCCAAGGGCACGGGCCACCCGATAGGAGCTGTACGCCACGAACAGGGAGTGGTCCAGCGTGGTGATGGGACCGTGGTGCTTCCACCTCCCCATCATCCGCACCGGGTCAGAATCCAGCAGCTCCCCGGTGGTCCGGATAAAATCACGCATATAGGGGTTCATAAAAGGGCTTCCTTTCTTGGAATAGGCTCCGGGACTCAGCGGGTCTGGCCCTGGCCCCGGATAAGATACTTAAAGGTGCAAAGCTCCCGCAGGCCCAGGGGGCCCCGGGCGTGGAGCTTCTGGGTGGAGATGCCCATCTCGCAGCCCAGGCCGAACTCTCCCCCGTCGGTAAAGCGGGTGGAGGCGTTCCAGTACACGGCGGCGGAGTCCACCCCGGCCTGGAATTTCTTCGCGGCGGCGGCATCCTCGGTGAGGATGGCCTCGGAGTGGCCGGTGGAGTGGGCGGCGATGTGGGCCATGGCCTCCTCCACCCCGTCCACCACATGGACGGCCATCTTGTAGTCCAGGAACTCCCGGTCGAAGTCCTCCCCTCCGGCGGGGGTGCCGGGGATGACTTTCGCGGCCTCCTCGTCCAGCCGCAGCTCCACCGGGGGCAGACCGGCGGCGGCGCGGTCGTCCACCAGCCGCTGCTTGAGCTTGGGCAGGAACGCCGGGGCGATGGCCCGGTCCACCAGGCAGACCTCCGCCGCGTTGCACACGCTGGGGCGGCTGCACTTGGCGTTTTCCAGGATGCTCAGGGCCATGTCCTGGTCGGCGGCGGCGTGGACATAGATGTGGCAGATGCCGGTGCCCGTCTCCAGCACGGGGACGGTGGCGCTGTCCACGCAGGCCCGGATGAGTCCCGCGCCCCCCCGGGGGATGAGCAGGTCGATGCAGCCCCGGGCGTGCATCAGCTCGTTGGCGCTGGCCCGGGTGGTGTCCTCCACCAGCTGAAGGGCCTCCGGCGGCAGACCGGCGGCGGCCATGCCCTCCTTCAGGGCGGCCACGATGGCGGCGGCGGAGCGGTGGGCCTCCTTGCCCCCCCGCAGAACGCAGGCGGAGCCCGCCTTCAGCGCCAGGGCCGCCGCGTCAGAGGTGACGTTGGGCCGGCTCTCGTAAATAATGGCAATCACGCCCATGGGCACGGCGGTGCGTTCAATGACCAGGCCGTTGGGCCGCTCCACCCGGGCCAGCACCTCCCCCACCGGGTCGGGCAGGTCGGCCACCGCCCGGATGCCCTGGGCCATGCCCCCAATGCGCTCCGGCGACAGGGCCAGCCGGTCCAGCATCACGTCGGAGATGGTCCCCCGGGCGGCCTCCAGGTCCTGGGCGTTGGCCGCCAGGATGTCCCCCTGCCGCGCCTCCAGCCGGCCGGCCATCGCCCGCAGGCCTTGATTTTTCGTTTCGGTATCCAGCAGCGCCATGGCGGTCTTCGCGCCCCTGGCGAGGGTCAGCAGATCTTGTGTGGTCATGGTGGGCAGCTCCTTTTCTCTGGTTGTCTGTACCGGCTTCCCCAGGGGCCGATTCCCCCTATCAGGGGGAATCGGCCCTACGGACGCACCATCGCAAAACTCCGTAGGGGCCGATGTCCTCATCGGCCCGTCTCGGCGGTGCGGCGGTTATCGCGGGCCGCTGGGGACAGCGGCCCCTACACCGCAGGGGCGGCCGCCCCTTACGGTCAAAAACGGCAAAGGTCTTTCCGGCGCAAGGGCTCAGGACACGATACCCCCCCTCATCCGTCACGCTTCGCGTGCCACCTTCCCCCCTGCGGGTGGAAGGCCAAGTCAAAGCCTTCCCCCTTCCAGGGGGAAGGTGCCCCCGCAGGGGGCGGATGAGGGTGTTTCGTACAAGAGGCACAAGCCAAAGGTCCAAATAACTCCTACCTCCTAACTCCTCACTCCCAAAAACCGTGTTCCCACGGCCTCTCCGTTGACGATGGGGTACAGGATCTCCGGATGGTCGCCGTTGGCGATGACCATGTCGCAGCCCCGGGCGGTGACCAGCTTGGCGGCGCGGAGCTTGGTGGCCATGCCGCCGGTGCCCAGGGCGCTGCCGGCGCCGCCGGCCAGGGCCTCGATGGCGGGGGTGACCTCCTCCACGGTGGGGATGAGCCTGGCCCCGGGGTCCTTGCGGGGGTCGGCGGTATACAGGCCCTCGATGTCGCTGAGGAGGATCAGCAGGTCGGCGTGGACGGCGCAGGCCACGATGCCGCCCAGGGTGTCGTTATCGCCCACCTTGATCTCGGCGGTGGCCACGGTGTCGTTCTCGTTGATGATGGGCAGGGCACCCAGCTCCAGCAGACGGGCCATGGTGTTTTCAAAGTTCCGGCGGCGGTCGTCGTGGTCCACGTCGTCGCCGGTGAGCAGGATCTGGGCCACGGTGTGGTTATACTCGGAAAACAGCTTGTCATAGGTATACATCAGCTCGCACTGGCCCACGGCGGCGGCGGCCTGCTTGGTGGGCATATCGGCGGGCTTGCCGGGCAGATTCAGCTTGCCCACGCCCATGCCGATGGCACCGGAGGACACCAGAATGATCTCGTGTCCCGCGTTTTTCAGGTCGGAGAGGACCTTGACCAGCTCCTCCACCCGGCGGATGTTCAGCCGACCGGTGGCGTGAGCCAGGGTGGATGTACCAACCTTCACGACGATTCTCATATCGCTTCCCTCCTGTGGGGTGACAGTTTACTTGCCCAGGGCCAGGGTCTTCTCATAGGCGGCGACCACCGCGTCCATCGCCGCGGCGCGGAAGCCGTGCTCCTCCAGGGTGCGGACCCCCTGGATGGTGGTGCCGCCGGGGGAGCACACCGCGTCCTTCAGTGCGCCGGGGTGCTTGCCCGTGTCCAGCACCATCCGGGCGGCTCCGGCCACGGTCTGGGCGGCATAGATCAGGGCCTTGTCCCGGGGCAGGCCGCAGGCCACGCCGCCGTCGGCCAGGGCCTCCAGGAACAGGTAGACAAAGGCGGGACCGCAGCCGGACACGGCGCTGGCCGCGTCGATAAGTCTCTCGGGCACCGGGTCCACCAGCCCCGCCGGGGCCAGCAGGGCGGCGAAGTCGTCCAGCTCCTCCTGGGTCACGCCCTGGCCGCAGTATTGGATGACCCCCGCGCCAATGCCCGCCGGCGTGTTGGGCATTAGGCGGATCACCGGGCACTCCAGCCCGGCCAGGGTGCGAATCTTCTCCATAGACAGCCCCGCCGCCATGGTCGCCAGAATGAACCGGTCCGTCCGGGCGGCCAGAATGGGCCCCACCTCGGCCAGCAGGCCGGGCATCATCTGGGGCTTGACCCCCAGGAAAATAAGCTCCGCCGTCTGGGCCACCTCCTCGTTGGAGGCGGGCCGGGCGTGGGCCAGGGTCTGGGCCAGGGCCTTGGCCTTCTCCGGCGTGCGGTTGGCCAGCAGCAGCGTCCGGCCGCTCTGATCCGCCGCCCGGGCCAGCGCACTGCCCATGCTTCCCGTTCCGATGAATCCGATCTTCTGCACCATAAGTGGGTCCCTCCTGTGCCATTTCTTTCGCCCTCTATCATACCACAAACGTCAAGCGTTGGCGATTGAAAATTCTGTTAATTTATCGAAGAAATATCCCTTAGCCTTCCCCTGGGGCCGATTCCCCCTGTCAGGGGGAAATGTCCCGAAGGAACAAAAGGGGGACGCTTTAGGGTATAGAGCACTTGCGCCAAAAGTAGGCAGCTCCAACGGCTCCCTTGTGCAAAGGGAGCTGTCAGCCGTCAGGCTGACTGAGGGATTGTCTTCCAAAGGGCTAGGCAGAGCCACGACAATCCCTCCGTCTCGGCTGCCGCCGAGCCACCTCCCTTTACACAAGGGAGGCTTTGAGACTGCGTTCTTCTCTTCCGCCCTCTGCGGCGAGGTACAAAAAACGCCCCGGAGGACGCAGCGGTCCTCCGGGGCGCGATGGGTTATGCAGTTAGGCTCAGCACTTCTCGAAGATGGTGGCAGTGCCCTGGCCGCCGCCGATGCAGAGGGTAGCCAGACCCTTCTTGGCGTCGCCGCGCTTCTGCAGCTCGTGCAGCAGGGTGACGATGATGCGGGCGCCGGAAGCGCCCACGGGGTGACCCAGAGCGATGGCGCCGCCGTTGACGTTGACCTTGCTCATGTCAAAGTGCAGCTCGCGGGCCACAGCGATGGACTGAGCGGCAAAGGCCTCGTTGGCCTCGATCAGGTCCAGGTCCTCGATCTTCAGGCCGGCCTTCTCCATGGCCTGACGGGAGGCGGGCACGGGGCCCACGCCCATGATCTTGGGGTCCACGCCGCCCTGGCCCCAGGAGACCAGCTTGGCCATGGGCTTCAGGTTATACTTCTTCACGGCCTCGGCAGAGGCCAGGATGATGGCGGCAGCGCCGTCGTTGATGCCGGAGGCGTTGGCAGCGGTGACGCGCTGGACGTGCTTCTTGGTGTCCGCCTCGTGGATCTCGGTGGGCTGGAAGGTGTTCTCGATGGTGTCCTCCACGCCCTCGGGGCCGACGGGGAACGCGCCGCGCAGCTTGGCGATGCTCTCGGGGGTCACGCCGGGACGGGCGAACTCGTCCACCTTGAACTCCACCAGCTCCTTCTTCTTCTTGATCATAACGGGAACGATCTCGTCCTCGAACCGGCCGGAGTTGATGGCGGCCTCAGCCTTGTTCTGGGAGGAGGCGGCGAAGGCGTCCAGCTCCTCGCGGGTGATGCCCCACACGTCGCAGATGTTCTCGGCGGTGGTGCCCATGTGGTAGTTGTTGAAGGCATCCCACAGACCGTCGCGGATCATGGTGTCGATGACCTTCTTGTCGCCCATGCGGGCACCCCAGCGCTCCTCGGGCAGCGCATAGGGGGCGGCGGACATATTCTCCATGCCGCCGGCCACGATGATGTCGGCATCGCCGGAGCCAATGCAGCGGGCACCCTCGATGACGGACTTCATGCCGGAGCCGCAGACCATGCCCACGGTGTAGGCGGGGACGGACAGGGGCACACCGGCCTTAACGGCGGCCTGGCGGGCGGGGTTCTGGCCCAGGCCGGAGGTGAGGATGCAGCCGAACATGACTTCATCCACATTCTCGGGGGCGACGTTGGCGCGCTTCAGAGCCTCTTTGATCACCAGAGCACCCAGGTCGGTGGCGGGGGTGTCCTTCAGGGAGCCGCCGTAAGAACCGATGGCAGTACGGCAGCAGTTGACAACATAGATTTCTTTCATAGTGTGTGGCCTCCATATCATTAGTGTGGCGTCGCGGGGGGACGCCGTTGAGGTTCCGCTCTTGCGAACTATTATACCGAAGTAAAGTGAAAAAAGCAACGGATTTTTCTGTGAAATCTGGACTGAATATCAACTGAAGTTGACCTTTCTTCTCTTTTTTACCCAAAGTTCCCTACTTCTATCCTCGTCGACTCC
>URTG01000035.1 GCA_900550705.1 uncultured Eubacteriales bacterium
ACCCGCCCCTCTCTGCTCCCCGCCCGCTGCCGCTCTGCGGTGGTGGGCGGGGAGTTTTTGTTTCTGTTGCCATATTCTGACTTGATTTTTCTTCTTGCATAAGATATTATAATCGTAAGAAAGTAACTTACGATTCAGTTAATTAAAAATTTGAAAAGAGGTGGCATATGAGCAAGTTTTATTGCCGCGAAGAAGAACTAAGCAAGCTGAACAAGCGATACGAAAGCGGTCAATTTGAGTGTATTGTTATTTATGGTCGGCGGCGGGTGGGGAAAACAGCTCTGATCAATGAGTTCTGCAAGGATAAACCTACCATTTTCTTTTCTGCATTAAATACGACCGGGAAGGAAAATTTGGAGACACTGTCCAAGGCGATCATGAATTTCGAACGGCCTGATACGGAGTTTGCTCCGGAGTTCAAATCCTATGATTCTGCCTTAGAGGAACTGACCGCACTGTCAAGCGAGCAGCGGCTCGTATTTGTCATAGACGAGTACCCTTATCTGGCAAAGGCAAAGCCGTCGATTTCTGCAACGCTTCAGCATATCATCGACCATAAGTGGTCCGAATCTAAAATGTATTTGATCCTATGTGGCTCCTCTATGAGCTTTATGGAAAATCAGGTCCTCGGTCAGGAAAGCCCACTGTATGGAAGAAGGACCGGGCAGTTCAAGGTCGAACCTTTGGATTATAAGGAAACGGCGATCTTTCACCCTGACCTGTCAAATGAGGATAATTCCCTGATCTACGGGATCACGGGTGGGGTTCCTCACTATATCAACAAGCTGGCCGTCGAGGACAGTCTGGATGAAGCACTTCTGGACAACTTTTTTGACCGATCCAGCTATCTATACGAGGAGCCCGGAAATTTGCTCAAGCAGGAATTGAGAGAGCCCGCTGTTTACAACGCCATTATTAAGGCAATTGCGGAAGGCGCCTCTCGCTTGAATGACATTGCAATGAGAGTAGGGGAAAGCAGCTCGTCCGTCATGAAGTATATCAAGACGCTGATCGACCTGGGAATCGTAAAAAAAGAGACACCCATCACCGAGAAACCGGGAAAGAAAACCATTTACTTTTTGGTGGATAACTTTTTTCGCTTTTGGTACCGTTTCGTGCCGGTCAATGCCAGCTCGATTGATTCAGGACGGATCGCAAAGACCTATCCTCACGCAGTGAAACAGTATCTGTCGGACTATATGGGCCTAATTTTTGAAAAGATGTGTCAGGACTATCTGCTTTATTATGCAGAGGATCTGCCCATAGAGCTTTGCGAAATCGGCCAGTGGTGGGGCACCGATCCCAAAAAGAAAAAGCAGATACAGATCGATATTGTTGGAACACCTGTAGGAGGCCGGAGTTATATCATCGGCTCCTGCAAATACAGAAATGAAACGATCGGAATGGATGAGTTGGAGCTGATCCGGGAATATGCTTCCGTATTTGGTAAGGGGGAGCATTATTACTATTATATTTTTTCAAAGGGTGGTTTCACAGACGGCCTCCTGCAAGCACAAGAGAGCGGCGAAGTATGTTTGGTGAGTCTGGCGGATATGTATCGATCATGTTGAGTAACAATGGTCACAGGGACGATTCCTCTGATTACTTTCTCCGCAAGGCCGCTGAGATCCGGTCTCTGCGCTTTCCTGCGGTGTGCCGAATCGCATTGGACCGATGAGGTCATCAAAATCGCTGCAAAAAATAACCGTACCGTCTCCCCTCTCGGGCAGACGGTACGGTTTCTTGTTGGGCTTAATTCCCTGCGCGCTTGAATTCGTCCAGTGCTTTGGCGTTTTCGGCGCGTTTTTCTTCGATGGCGTCTTTCAACAGCATATCCTTCACCTTCATCAGGCGGATGGTGTTGGCGCGCTCGTTTTCGTCCAGCTTCATGGTGATATACTTGATGCTCTCCTGCATACCGGGGATCTTGACGTATTCCAGGGCGTTGACCCGGCGGCGGGTCTTTTCGATCTCCTCGGCCAGGAGCTGGCTGGTTTTTTCCACCTCGGCCAGCTTGAGCATATCCTGAAACACCTGAGACATGGCGTCCACCGCGTCGTCCAGCTCGCCGCTGGTCTGGGCGAAGCCGTAGGGGTAGATCTCCCCCGCCTCCTGGCTGTTGGTGTGGAACTGGTAGCGGGGCACGTCCACGGACATGACGTTTTCAAAGGTCATGTCCAGCTCCACGCTCTGCTTGGGGTAGCACAGGGCCTGCTCCAGCATTTCGGGGGACATGAGGGCGGCGGCCACCGTAAAGGAGCCGTGGGCACGCATGAGGCCCTCCTCCACCCGCTTCCGCAGGGCGCGGTTCTCCCGGACCACGTCCATGAACTGCTTCATCAGCTCATCCCGCTTGTCCTTGAGCAGCTTGTGGCCCCGCTGGGCGGTTTTCAGCCGGCCCTTCAGCCGGGTCAGCTCCATTCTGGTGGGGTTGATGGTCGTGGAAGGCATGGTGATCCCTCCTTAATCCTTCTTGGGCAGATATTTGTCGATCAGCTCCGGCTTGATGCGCTTGAGCTCGCTGCGGGGCAGGATGCTCAGCAGCTCCCAGCCCAGGTCCAGGGTCTCCTGGATGGAGCGGTTCTCGTCGGTGCCCTGGGAGACATAGCGCTTTTCAAACTCGTCGGCAAACTTGGCGTACAGCAGGTCGGTGGGGCTGAGGGCCGCCTCGCCCAGGATGGACATCAGCTCCTTGTTCTCCTTGCCGGTGGCGTAGGCCGCAAAGAGCTGGTTCATGGTTCCGGAGTGGTCCTCCCGGGTCTTGCCCTCGCCGGTGCCCTTGTCCTTCAGACGGGACAGAGAGGGCAGCACATCCACCGGGGGATTGATGCCCTTGCGGTACAGCTCCCGGGACAGGATGATCTGCCCCTCGGTGATGTAGCCGGTCAGGTCGGGGATGGGGTGGGTCTTGTCGTCCTCGGGCATGGTCAGGATGGGGATCATGGTGATGGACCCCTCCTTGCCCACCTGGCGGCCGGCGCGCTCGTACATGGTGGCCAGGTCGGTATACAGATAGCCGGGGTAGCCGCGGCGGCCGGGGACCTCCTTCTTGGCGGCGGAGATCTCCCGCAGGGCCTCGGCATAGTTGGTGATGTCCGTCAGGATGACCAGAACGTGCATCCCCTTCTCAAAGGCCAGGTATTCCGCGGCGGTCAGGGCCATACGGGGGGTGGCGATACGCTCCACGGCGGGGTCGTTGGCCAGGTTGGTGAACAGCACGGTGCGGTCGATGGCGCCGGTGCGCTTGAACTCGTTGACGAAGAACTCCGACTCCTCAAAGGTGATGCCGATGGCGGCGAAGACCACGGCGAAGTTGGACGCGCCGTCCAGCACCTTGGCCTGGCGGGCGATCTGGGCGGCCAGGGCCGCGTGGGGCAGGCCGGAGCCGGAGAAGATGGGCAGCTTCTGCCCGCGGACCAGGGTGTTCAGTCCGTCGATGGTAGAGATACCCGTCTGGATAAACTCGTTGGGGTAGTTCCGGGCGGCGGGGTTCATGGCCAGACCGTTGATGTCCCGGTACTCGTCGGCCAGGATGGCGGGGCCGCCGTCGATGGGCTGACCCATGCCGTTGAACACCCGGCCCAGCATATCGCCGGACACCGCCAGCTGAAGGGGGTGGCCCAAAAAGCGGATCTTGGACTCCGCCAGATTGATCCCGGCAGAGGACTCAAACAGCTGGACCACGGCGGAATCGCCGTTGACCTCCAGCACCTTGCAGCGGCGGACCGTGCCGTCGGTAAGCTCGATCTCGGCCAGCTCGTCGTAGGTGACGCCCTGCACATGGTCTACCACCATCAGAGGGCCTGAGATCTCGCGGATGGTTTTATATTCCCGAATCACTGGTCAGCCTCTCCTTTCTCGGCAATCGCGCTGATCTGCTGCTCCATCTCCTCCAGCAGGGCGGCGTACTGCGCCTTGTACTGGTCGGCGGGGACGGATTTGGCCCGGCCGATGCCCTCCCGGGCGGGGATGGTGAACAGGGCGTCCAGCGCCCCGCCCCGCTGGGCGGCGGCGCGGCACTGCTGGTCGTACTGGCGGATCATGGCCAGCATCCGCTCCTGGCGGTCATACTCCGAATAGGAGTCGATGTCCACAAAGGAGTTCTGCTGCAAGAAGTCCTCGCGGACCATCTTGGCCACCTCCAGGGTGATCTGGTCCTTGGCGGACAGAGAGTCCTTGCCCACCAGCTGCACGATCTCGTTCAGGCTGGCCTCCTCCTGGAGGACGGACATGGCCCACTCCCGGTTCTGGAGGAACTGCTTGCCCAGGTGCTCGTCATACCAGGGCTTCAGGGCATCCAGATACAGGGAATAGGAGTTCAGCCAGTTGATGGCCGGGAAGTGGCGGCGATAGGCCAGGGAGGCGTCCAGCGCCCAGAAGACCTTGACGATCCGCATGGTGGCCTGGGAGACGGGCTCCGACAGGTCGCCGCCGGGAGGGGACACCGCACCTACGGCGGTCAGGCTGCCCCGGCGGTCCTCCTCAGACCCGATGCAGGACACGGAGCCGGCCCGCTCGTAGAACTGGGCCAGACGGGAGGACAGATAGGCGGGGTAGCCCTCCTCGCCGGGCATCTCCTCCAGACGGCCGGACATCTCACGCAGGGCCTCGGCCCAGCGGGAGGTGGAGTCGGCAATGACGGCCACGGCGTAGCCCATGTCACGGAAATACTCTGCAATGGTGATGCCGGTGTAGATAGACGCCTCTCGGGCGGCCACGGGCATATCGGAGGTATTGGCGATGAGCACCGTCCGCTTCATCAGGGACTCGCCGGTCCGGGGGTCCACCAGCTCGGGGAATTCCCGGAGTACGTCGGTCATCTCGTTGCCCCGCTCGCCGCAGCCGATGTAGACCACCAGGTCCACGTCGGACCACTTGGCCAGGGCGTGCTGCATCACGGTCTTGCCCGAGCCGAAGGGGCCGGGGATGGCCGCCGTGCCGCCCTTGGCCACGGGGAAGAAGGTGTCTACGATCCGCTGGCCGGACTGGAGGGGCACCACGGGGGAATACTTGTGCTTGTAGGGCCGGCCCACACGGACGGGCCACTTCTGCATCATGGACAGCTCCACCCGGGAGCCGTCCTCCTGCTCCAGAACGGCCACCGTCTCGGTGACGGTGAAGGAGCCGGACTGGATGGACACGAGCTTGCCCTTCATCTTCGGGGGGACCATGATCTTGTGGAGAATGGAGGCAGTCTCCTGCACGGTGCCCAGAATGTCGCCGCCGACGACCTGGGCGCCGGGCTCTGCGGTGGCGGTGAAGTCCCACTTCTTCTCCCGGTCCAGGGCGGGGACCTCCACGCCGCGGGGCAGATTGTTGCCCTGCACCTTCTCCATAATGACCTCCAGCGGGCGCTGGATGCCGTCGTAAATATTTTCCACCAGGCCGGGACCCAGCTCCACGCTCAGGGGCGCGCCGGTGGTGACCACCTCGGCCCCGGGACCCAGGCCGGAGGTCTCCTCATAGACCTGGATGGAGGCGGAGTCGCCGGTCATGTTCAGGATCTCGCCGATCAGGCCCTGCTCGCCCACGCGGACAACGTCGGCCATGTTCGCCTCCCCCATGCCGGTGGCCACCACCAGCGGGCCGGAGACCTTTACGATCTTTCCCATAGGCTAAAAACCTTCTTTCTTCCCGGCGCGGCGGGTCTGCCCTGCCGCGCCTGCGTTCACCGCCCGCAGGCGGGAATGTTCTTACAAAATATCCGCACCCACGGCGCGCTCCACGGCGTTTGTCACGTTGGCCATGCCAATGCCCAGAGAGCCCTCCTTGCCGGGGATGAGAATGATGGCGGGGGTCAGCGCGTCTTTATACCGGGCGATGTCCTGGCCCAGCTTGGCCGCCAGCTGCTCCGTTATGTAGATAATGGCGTAATTCTCCTTGGCCATGCGGTGCAGGGCCTCGTGGCCCTCCTCCGGGCCGGACACGGGGCACACCTCCAGGCCCAGGGCCTGAAAGCCCAGGACGCTGTCCGCATCGCCCATCACTGCAATCTTATACATTGGTCCGCCCCCTTACACATAGGTATCCCGGAGCCGTGCGCGGATCACGTCGCCGTCCAACCCCGCAGCCCGGCCGGCAAAGATGGAGCGGATGGCGGTCAGCTCCGCCTCCCGAGCGTAGAGGTAGCCCACCAGGGTCTGCTCCCCGAAGGGGGTCCGCCGGGCGGCGGACAGGTAGGCGTTCACCGCGTTGTCGCACTCCCGCTCAAAGGCGGTCATGGCTCCGCTGCCCGACTGGGCCAGCTTGGCCCCCAGCTCCGCCGCCTGGGCCAGGGGGCCGGAGCGGAACGCCTCCGCCAGTCCCTCGCCCCGGGCGTTGAGCAGCGTCTGCTCCGACACATTGCCCCCGGGCAGCAGCACCTGGCGGAGGAAGTCTCCCTCCCGGCCCATCCGGGCCACCCGAACGGCGGCCCGCAGGTTGGCCACGTCCACCTGGAGGCGGACATAGCCCGCGATAAAGCCGCTGCCCAGTGCCCGGGCCAGGTCGGCCATCTCCTGATAGCAGGCCCGGTCCAGCAGCAGGTCCATGCGCTGGGGGTCGTGGTCCTCCTTCAGCCCGTCCCACGCCTGGGACATGGCCCGGCGGAAGCGCTCGCTGCATCCCTGCAGCTCCCCCCGCCGCCAGCCGTCCAGAAGGGTCTGGGCGTCGTACCGGCCCCCGGCCAGGAGCATCCGCTCCGGGCTGAGGCTCCGGGCCTGGGCCTTCAGGATGGCCTTTGCATTGTGATAATCATATTTGATCTGAAACAGCTCCACCAGCTTGGGGTCGGGGGCGGCGCGCTCTAGGTCGCGGAACACCTCCGCCCGGGCCTGGGCCAGAGTCTGGTCCAGAGAGCCGTTCTCCGGATAGCCACACTCCGTCAGCACCTTCATGGCTTCGCTGTTGTCCCGGGCGTCGATCATGCGGTCCATGCGCTCCCGGGTCAGCAGCCGGTTTTCCATCGCCCGAATGCGGGCGGAAATGGCCAGATAATCGGTATCCTTCCGGTGGGTCAAGTTATCCCTCCTCTCCGCCGCCGCCCTTGTCTACGGGCCGCGGCGGTCCAGCCGGCGGGGGAGCGGGAACGCTCCCCCGCCCTTTTCTCAGTCGAACAGGGTATGGGCCACGTCCTTTTCCAGCGCTTCCCGCCGGAGGCGGATCAGGGTCTCAAAGGCACAGTTGACCTCTACCTTGCCGTCCACCAGGACGAAGCCGCCCCGCATGGGGCGGGTCTCCTCGCTGAGGGTCAGCAGGCCGTTCCCCGTCACCATGGCGGCGGTGGAGTGGACCACCTTCCCCAGCAGGGCCCCCACCTTGGTGCCGGAGATGGCCTCCGGCAGGTCGGGGACGGAGCCCTTCACCAGGGCCTCGTTGGCGGCGACCACCACCTGCTTGCCCACCCGGGCCCGGTCCTTGGGGGAGAACACCAGCTGCTCCCGGCCGGTGGTGGAGGCCTCCAGCACCAGGCGGGTGAGCAGGGCCACATAGTCCGCCTCGGGCAGGGCGCACAGCTTGTCCAGCGCCAGGTCAAAGGCCTCGGACACCACCTGCTGCTTGGCGGCCAGCTCCAGCTTCCGCCGCTCCATCTGGGCGGCGGAGCTCAGGCGCTCCAGGCGCTCGTCGGCGGCCCGCTTGCCCCGGGCCAGGATGTCGGCCCGCTCCTTCTCCGCCTGGGCCTGGGCCTCCTGGCGGATGGCCTGGACCTTGGCGTCGGTCTCGGCCCGCAGCCGGTCGGCCTCCGCCTGGGCGTCCTGACGGATCTTCTCCGTGATTTTTTCGATTCCTTCCATAAACGGTGATCCTTTCCCGCTTATGCGCTGATATTGATCAGCATCAGCATAGAGGCCAGCAGAGACAGAATGGCGTAGAACTCCACGGTGATGCACAGCACCATGCCCTTGGACCAGTCGTCGGGCTTCTTGGCCAGAATGTTGATGGAGCCGGCGGCCACGCGGCCCTGGGCGATGGCGGAGAACAGACCGCCCAGCGCCATGGGCAGGCAGGCCACAAAATACTGCATACCCTGGTTCACCGTCAGCTGGGGCAGGGTGCCGGACAGCAGACCCATGCGGAAGATGGCGAAGAACCACACCACCAGGCCATACAGGCCCTGGGTGCCGGGAATGACCTGAAGGATCATGACCTTACCGAACTTGCTGGGGTCCTCGCACAGCAGGCCGGTGCCCGCCTCGCCGGCCATGCCGGTGCCCTTGGCGGAGCCGATGCCGCTGAGCACCGCCGCCAGGCCCGCGCCCAGCAGGGCCAGGGCCAGGCCGCCGATGGTGCCTAAAAACGTTGCGCTCTGATACATTTCCATCATCTGAGAAGCGTCCATTTGCATTTGTTATGTCCTCCTTAATTTTTGATCACGTCGTAATATTTGGTATGGAAGTTCAGGGGCCGGAAGGGCTTGCCTCCGTCCTGATAGAACTTGTTGAAATACTCCAGGCATTGCAGGCGCAGGTCGTGCACGTAGCAGCCCAGAAGGTTCAGCGCGAAGTTCAGCGTATTGCCCACCAGAGAGATCACCAGGAAGATCACCAGGTTCCCGGGGATGGCACCCAGGGTATTGAACACCTGAGCAATGACCGAGCCGGCCAGCATCAGGGCCATCAGTCGGGAGTAGGACAGAATATCGCCGAAGTATCCGGTGATGTGGTTATACAGAGAGCCGAAGATACCGGTGAGCTTGCCCAGCCCCTTCTCCGTCATCACGGGGCCGGCCACCACCATTGCGCCGCCCAGAAGGAGCACCAGCTTGGTGACGTTCAGCACCGCCAGGGCGATGCCGGCGAAGACCACCCACCAGGTGACCTCCTCCCACACCGCGTCCATCACCTGGCCGTCCCGCAGCTTTTTGTAAAAGCTGATGGCCATGCCGGTGAGGATCTGGACGAAGCCCAGGCACATGGCCCCGATGAGGATCATCATGGTGTCGTCCAGGGGGGTGAACAGGGCGGGCAGGGCGAAGCTGTCGTTGATCCCCGTCAGCTTAAAGAACTGGGTCAGGAAATCGCCGAAGAAGCCGCCGGTGAGCGCCCCCATGAGGAAGGTGCTGACGCCGCACAGGGTGAGCAGTCCGCACATATGGGCCAGCGTCCCCTCCGGCTTTTTCTTCTTCAGGACCAACAGGCCCAGCAGGAACATCACCAGGCCGTACCCCATGTCCGCCATCATAATGCCGTAAAACAGGATGAAGAAGGGGGCCATCAGGGGGTTGGGGTCCAGCGACCCGTAGGCGGGCAGGGAGTACATCTCCGTCACCATGCTCAGCGGCCGGGTGAGCCAGTTGTTTTTCAGCCGGACGGGCACCTTGGGGTAGTCCTCCGGCGCGGGGTCGGTCACCGACCAGGCGCAGGGATAGGGGGTCAGCATCTCCTCCACCCGGGGCCAGTCCTGGGCGGACACCCAGCCGTTGAGGAAGAAGGTCTGGCTGGTGTCCAGCATCCCGTCTCGGGCGGCCTCCCGGTTCATTTCGGCCTCGCTGCGGTCGGCCAGCTGCTCCAGCTGAGCCCGCTGTCCGCCCAGACCGGCCAGGTCGGCCTCCAGTTTCTTCTGCTCCTCGGTGAGGGCGTGCTCCGTCTGGTCCAGGCGGGCCAGGTTTTCTGCCGCCGTGCCCGTCCAGTCCCGGAGATTGGCCCGGGACCAGCCCAGGGCCTTCAGCTTGTCCAGGGCGTCGCCGCTCTGGCTGGCGTGGCTGACCAGCAGCGCGTACTGCTGCTCCCGGTCGGCGGAGACCAGCGACAGCTGGGTCAGCTCTCCTGCCTCCCGGGCGGCCTGCTCCGCCTGGGCGAAGGGGAGATTGCCCGGCAGGGTGCCCAGCTGGATCTCCACCTGTCCGGTGGACTGGGTCTCCAGGGGCAGGTCCAGCGCCCGCCAGGGGGTCAGCGCCGCCCGCTGGGCGGCCAGCTTGCTCAGCTCGCCCCGGATGGCGGTCATGCGCTGCTCCGCCCCGTTGATCTGCTGGGTGGTGCTCCAGGCGGCCTGAGCCGCCGATTCCTCAAAGAGCTGCGTCTCGGTCAGGTCCGGCTTGGGGGTGAGAAAGCCGGTTTTATCCGGTGCATAGCGCTTCAGCGTCTCCAGTGACCGGACCACCGCGTTCCGGCGCTCCTGGGCGCTGCGAAACGCCTGGTCGTCCGGCCGGGAGAGACGGTGCTTCATCTCCTCCAGCAGCGCCTGACGGTCGGGGTCCTCGTCCCCCTCCGCCCCGGCCTCGTCGATCTCCACGCAGCCCATGCGCTGAAGCTGCCGCAGAATGTCCGTCTGGTCATCCCGCATGGCGATCAGCTGCAAATGCTTCATTTTGACGATGGCCATCAGCGATCCACAACCCTTTCTACAATCCACTGAGCCGCCTGGTCCAGCCGCTTCCGCGCCTGTTCCTTCTGCCGCTCACAGTCCTGCTGCGCCGCGTCCAGCACCTGCTTGGTGATACCCGCCGCCTGCTCCTCCGCCTGGTGCATCAGCGCCTTGGCTTCGGCCTCCGCATGGCTGCGCTGCTCCTCCCGCATCTGTCGGGCCTCCTTCTGGGCCGCCTGGATGCGCTGCTTGCTCTCCGCCGCAGCCGCCTCCCGCATTCGGTTGGACTCCGCTTCGCTCTCCGTCACTTTTTGAATGGCTTCCAACGCCATGATCTCACCACCTTTTTCAGATTCTCAGTCAGACCGCAAACGCTGTCTACGGACTATTTTATGTGAAGTTTTCAAAAAATGCAAGTATTATTTTCCTCGTCCGTCATTTTTCATTCGACGACTTTTTCTTGTTTCCCTGATTTTCGGAACCTTTTCCCGTGACTTTTGTGGTTTTGCCCACTGTGGCCCGTGCTCCTTTGTAGAATTATACATTTTCGCGATTCTGTCGGATTGCTCGATTTTCTCCTGTACATTTCAAAAGGCTCGCAGCTGTAAAATACAGCTGCGGGCCTTTTTTGATACCGCCTTTATCTTTTGCAGGACGGCATCGCTCGAATAGAGAACGGCATCTGGGTTCTTTCTCATTTTTGACGGACCACCTCACGGCTCCGCCACCGCCTGCCCCGCCGGGCAGTCCGCCGCAAAGGCGTCGGTGAGCAGCACCGCCCGGTCCAGCAGCTTGCGGCTGGTCAGCCAGGGGATGGGGTCCTCCTCCCCCGCCGCCGTCTTCAGCCACAGGCCCAGGGTCCCGCCGGACAGGTCCGTGCCGGTGAGGCCGCTGAGCTGCGCCTGCTCCGTCAGCGCCGCCCGGTCGGTGCACAGGGAGACCTTGGCCCCGTAGGGCGCGGCGGCCTGCTCCGCCAGGGTGAGGAACTGCTGCACCGCCGCCCCCCGGTCCTCCGGGGCGTTGGTGATCCGTTCCACCTTCCCCTGGGTGGGGAAGGCGGCGCAGTTCAATACGATCTCATCAAAGCCCAGCTCGGCCAGCTCCCCCACCAGACCGGCCAGATAGCGCTGCGCCTCCTCATTGGCCGGGTCCAGCCAGCGCAGACGGTTCTCGTCCCGCCAGTTGCCCCCGGCGGCGCGGAGCGCCAGCCTGTTCCGGTGGTAGGGCACCGAATTGTCCCGGAAGCAGTTCACCAGGGCGGCGGTGGGGCAGCCCTTCTGGGTCCACTGGCGCAGCAGGTCGTTGTTGGTCTCCGGCCCGTTGACCCCGGCGTAGGCCGCCAGGTCCTGGTCGGAGTGCCAGGCCAGCCGCCCCTCCCGGTCCTTCATCTCCAGCACCGCGCCGTCGGCCCCGGCCCCATGGAGCTTCTGCTCCGCCGTGCCGTCCTCCAGGGCGGACAGGGGCAAGGTAATATACTTCACGCCGGTCTGCTCCGCCGGCGGAGCCGTGGATGTGTCGGAGGAGTCACTTGCGTCCTCCTTTGGCTTCTCCACCACGCTCACGTCTCCCACGTCGGGCAGGTCGTCCTTTTTCTGGGAGAAAAAGGGCAGGTGGAGGCGCACCCCGCCGTCGGTGTAAAAGATGTATTTCTGCCCGAAAAACAAGCCGGCCAGCGCCAGCACCACAAGCACCGCCAGCACCCCGGCAATGACCCGCAGATAGTCTGTCAACGTCCGGCGGCCCCGATAGCCGCCCACCCGATCTCTGGAACGACGCATGGTGTCTCCTCCTGTCGTCTTTGGATTTGAACATTTTTCCCGCTTTGTGCCCCTATTATAGCAACCCCGCCCCGCCTTTGCAACTGGTGATTTTGCCGGAAGCGGCGCGGGCCGCCTGCGTCCTCTACCTTATATAAGTAGAATACCAGACTGTCGAAAAAGTCCTTCCGGCCAAAGGATTCGGAGGGAAGGATAGTTGGAAAGGGA
>URTG01000036.1 GCA_900550705.1 uncultured Eubacteriales bacterium
GAAGTCTTATGATTTTCGAAGACTTCGGCGCTTTTTGCGTCCATTACACGGTGACAAGCTCGTAGCTCTGGGTGCCCAGGCCGATCTTCTCGGCGTGGTCCAGACAGCTGCGCCACTCCGACGCGGGGGTGGTGTTCTTGAAGTGGTCGTGGTGGTCGCAGAAGCCGGCCTCGTGCATCCGGTCATCCAGCAGACTGCCGGGCATGGGGTTCTGCTTCAGGCAGGCATCCACGCAGGCCCGGTCCAGGGCCACCGGGTCGAAGGAGGCGAACATACCCACATCGGGGAGAATGGCAACATCGTTCTCCGGGTGGCAGTCGCAGTAGGGCGAAATTTCAAGGACCAGGTTAATATGGAAGCCGGGGCGGCCGTCCACCACGGCCTTGGCATACTCCGCCATTTTGCAGTTCAGCAGCTCCGCCGCACTATCGTCGTCGGTGGAGATGGCATCGAAGGCACAGGCGGCGATGCACCGTCCGCAGCCCACGCAGCGGTTGTGGTCAATGTGGGCCTTGCCGCCCTCATAGGAAAAGGCGTCCTGGGCGCACTGCTTGGCGCACTGGCGGCAGCCCACACACAGAGCGGGGTCTGCCTGGGGTTTGCCGGAGGCGTGCTGCTCCATCTTGCCCCGGCGGCTGCCGCAGCCCATGCCGATGTTCTTGATGGCCCCGCCGAAGCCGGTCGCCTCGTGGCCCTTGAAGTGACTCAGGCTGATGAACACGTCGGCATCCATAATGGCCCGGCCGATCTTCGCCGTTTTCACATACTCGCCGCCCGCCACGGGGACCTCCACGTCGTCGCTGCCCTTCAGACCGTCGCCGATGATGACATGGCAGCCGGTGGAGAAGGGGGAAAATCCGTTTTCATAGGCGCTGTCCATGTGCTCGATGGCGTTCTTCCGGCGGCCGGGATACAGGGTGTTGCAGTCCGTCAGGAAGGGGATGCCGCCCAGGCTTTTTACCACGTCGGCCACCCGCTTGGCATAGTTGGGGCGGAGATAGGTCAGGTTCCCCGGCTCGCCGAAGTGGATTTTAATGGCGGTCATTTTCCGGTTGAAGTCGATGTCCCCCAGTCCGGCGGCCCGAATGAGCCGCTCCAGCTTGTCCAGGCGGCTGGTGCCCACGGGCACCCGCAGAGATGTGTAGTATACCTTCGCTTTCTGCATACAAGTTCCTCCTCGGTTTTTTCTCGCTCAGTCCTGCTCCCCCAGCATGGACCGGAATTCTTCCTCCGTCAGGACGGGGATTCCCAGCTCCTCCGCTTTTCGCAGCTTGGAGCCCGCCGCCGCCCCGGCGACTACATAGGTGGTTTTTTTGGACACAGACCCGGTGGCCTTTCCGCCGAATCGCTCTACCGCCGCCGCGGCCTGGTCCCGGGTGAAGTGCTCCAGCGTTCCGGTGAGCACAAAGGTCATGCCGGCGAAGCGGCGGTCGGTCTCCTCCACCTCTGCGGTCATGTTCACCCCGGCCTCCCGCAGGCGGGCCAGCAGATGCTGACTCTGGGGGTCGGCCATCCAGGCGCGGATATTGTTGGCGGTGATCTCCCCCACATCCTCCACAGCCATCAGCTCCTCCGGCGTGGCCTGCTCCAGCGCCTCTAAGGTGCGGAAACGGGCGGCCAGGATTTTGCCGGCCTTCTGCCCCACCTGGCGGATGCCGAGGGCGAAGATCAGCCGGGACAGGTCCTGAGCTTTGGAGCGCTCCACGGCGTCCAGCAGCTTCTGGGCCGACTTCTCCCCCATGCGATCCAGCGTGACCAGGTCCTTCTTCTGGAGGAAATAGAGGTCACCGGGCGTTTTGACCAGTCCGGCGTTGACCAGATTTTCCAGAATGGCGATGCCCAGGCCGTCGATGTCCATGGCATCCCGGCTGGCGAAGTGGGCCAGATTCCGCAGCAGCTGGGCGGGGCACTCTGCGCCGGTGCAGCGGGTGTGAACGCCGTCCTCATCCCGCACCACCGGTGCGCCGCACACCGGGCAGGTGTCCGGCAGATGGTAGGGAACGGTGCCCTCGGGCCGCCGGTCCAGCAGGACGGACAGGACCTCGGGAATGATCTCCCCCGCCTTTCGCACCAGCACGGTGTCGCCGATGCGGATGTCCTTGTCCGAAATAAAGTCCTGGTTGTGCAGGGTGGCGTTGGTCACCGTGGTGCCCGCCAGACGCACCGGCTCCAGCACCGCCTTGGGGGTGAGCACCCCCGTCCGACCCACCTGGACCACAATGTCCAGCAGCTTGGAGGGCTTCTCCTCCGGCGGGTACTTATAGGCCGCCGCCCAGCGGGGGAATTTGGCGGTGGAGCCAAGGGCGGCGCGCTCTGACAGGCTGTTTACCTTTACAACTGCGCCGTCGATGTCAAAGGGGAAATTCTCCCGATTTTCCCCGATCTCCCGAATCCGGTCTTCTATGTCGGAGCACCGGTCACAGCGATAATGGGGAATTACCTTAAAGTTCTTGGCCTGCAAGTATTCCAAGGATTCCAGATGGGTCTGGAAGGTGACGCCCTCCGCCAGCTGGACATTGAAGACCAGGATGTCCAGCTTTCGGGCGGCGGCGATCCGGGGGTCCAGCTGCCGCAGCGAGCCTGCCGCCGCGTTTCTGGGGTTGGCGAACAGCGCCTCCCCCCGGCGCTCCCGTTCCTCATTCAGCGCGTGGAACACCTTTTTTGGCATAAAGACCTCGCCCCGGACAATGAGGCGGGGCGGCGCGTCCGGGATTCGCAGGGGGATGGATTTCACGGTGCGGAGGTTCTCCGTCACGTCCTCCCCCACCTGGCCGTCCCCCCGGGTGGCACCCCGGACAAAGAGACCGTCCCGGTATTCCAGCGCCACCGACAGGCCGTCGATCTTTGGCTCCACATCGTATTCCACTTGGGTGACGGCGGCCCGGACCCGCTGGTCGAAGGTCTCCAGCTCCTCGAAGCTGAACACGTCCTGAAGGGACTCCAGGGGCACCGGGTGGGTCACCTGGGCGAAGGACTCCACCGCCCTGCCCCCCACCCGCTGAGTGGGAGAATCGGGGGTGATTGTCTCCGGATGGGCCTGCTCCAGCTCCTCCAGCCGGCGCATTTTGTGGTCGTAGTCGTAGTCCGACATGGTGGGCCGGTCCAGCACATAGTATTCATATCCGGCCTGCTCCAATTCCTGCCGCAGCGACTGAATCGTTGTTAACTCGTCCATGAAGCACGGTCTCCCTTCTCTGAGCACTGAAATTTCGCGGTCCATTCGGGCAGGCACACCCGAAGCAGACCGTAGAGCCAATAGCCCGCCAGCGTCCCGGCGGTGTTCAGAATCACGTCGTCCACGTCGGTATTCCGGCCGACGAACAGCTGCAAAAACTCGATGAGCACCGATGCCGCCAGCCCGCAGCCCACCGCCTTCCACCACCGGGACCGCCGCCAGAGCAGCCCTTGAAAGAAGCCGATGGGGCAAAAAAGCCCCACGTTGGCCACCATGATGAACATGACCCAGGGACCGCGAAAGGCCCGGCGAATCTCGAGAAACGGGACCCATTGGATGGTCTCGAGCTGAAACCGCAGGTCCACCCGGGGCAGCAGAGGCAGCTCTCCCCGCAGCACCCGGCCCCAGCGGCTCAGCCGCCAGAAGCCCCCGGGGAACAGGGTCAATGCCGCCAGTCCGGCGCAGAACATCACAAAGACCAGCAGCGTCCCCTCCCGCAGGCGGGAGCTGACCAGTCCCCTGGCCTCCAGCCGCTCCATCCGGCGGGGCTGCACGATAAAAAACAGCAGCGCCGCCGCTGCCATGCAGGGCAGCATCTGAACAAAATAATCCGCTGTATTTTCCAGATACCAAAGGGCGGTATGGAAAAAATTCATTGGTGCGTACTCCCTTCACGGCGCGGTGTCAGAGGACCACGGCGCCAGATAGGCGTCCGGCACTTGGCCGACAATCACTGCCTCCGCCAGACACAGCTGGGTCTCTGCGGCCGTCTCGGCCCGCTGTCCCGGCAGCAGCACGGTCAGGGGGACGGAGACCTCCAGCCACAGGCGGTAGAGCGTCTGATTGATCCCGGCGGAGTGCAGCTCGCTGCGGAGCCGGGTGGAGATCGTCCCGGCGGACAGGACCTGAACGTGGAGGGCCGGTCCCCGGGCCCACAGGGCGTCGGCCCCCAGCAGACTGCCCGCAGGGATGGTCACGGTGTGGGTCTGGCTCTGAAACTCCGCCAGCAGCGCCGCGGCCACCTGGCTCCGCAGCCGATTGGCCGCCGCCATGTCTGCCGTGCCGGACAGGACCCGGCCGTCGCTCCCCCGCTGTACGGTGAGCAGCGCCGCGGCCTCCGGCTGGGACAACAGGGTCTCCTCCACCACCGCCGTGACCCGGTTTTGCAGCTGTGCCTCGGTCAGAGCCAGCGCCACCGGACGAAGCCGCAGCTCCAGCCCCTCGACCATCAGCAGCAGAGCCGCAGCGGAAACTGCCAGGACCAGAACGCGGAGGTCCCGACGGACCGCAGCGCGATACACTCTCCGCCGCCATACCATCCAGCGCATGGACTCACCTCCCCGGTCTATCCTATGCGCGGATGGCGCAGCGGTTACTCCTTTACCAGCTCCTGAGCGGCCAGCAGGACCCCCAGCTTGCCGGACTCGAAGGTCAGGCCGCCCTGCAGGTAGACGGTATAGGGCGGGCGCATGGGGGCGTCGGCGGACAGCTCGATGGACGCGCCCTGAATAAAGGCCCCCGCCGCCATAATGACCTGGCAGTCGTAGCCCGGCATATCCCAGGGCTCAGGGGTGACGTAGGAATCCACCGGCGCGCCGCTCTGGATGCCCCGGCAGAAGCGCTTCAGCGCCTCCGGCTCCCGCATATGGACCATCTGAATGATGTCATGGCGCACGGCGGTGGAGACGGGCTCGGTCTCATACCCCAGCTTTTCCATGACCCGGGCGGCAAATACGGCCGTTTTCAGCGCCTGGGCCACCGTGTGTGGGGCCAGGAACAGTCCCTGATACAGGGCGCGGTTCTGCCCCAGGGTGCAGCCGCACTCCCCGCCGATGCCGGGGACGGTGAGCCGCATGGCGGCCCCCTCCACCAGGTCCCGCCGACCGGCCAGGTAGCCGCCGGTAGGGGCCAGACCGCCGCCGGGGTTCTTGATGAGAGAGCCCACCACCAGGTCGGCCCCCACATGGGTCGGCTCCTGCTCCTCCACAAACTCGCCGTAGCAGTTGTCCACGATGACAGCGGCGTTGGGGTTGTGCTCCTTCACCAGGGCGCACAGCGCGCCGATCTCTGCCACGGACAGGGACGCCCGGGTGGAGTATCCCTTGGAGCGCTGGATGAGCACCGCCTTCACCCGGGGGTCGGAGACGGCCTTTACCAGGCCCTCCCGGTCCGGAGCGTTGTTAAGGAGTTCTACTTGACGATATTCGATTCCGTAGTCTTTCAGGGAGCCGTGCTCGTTCCCGGTCACGCCGATCACGCCCAGCAGCGTGTCATAGGGCGCGCCCACGGCGGAGACCAGCACGTCGCCGGTCTTCAGCGCCCCATACAGGGCGGAGGCGATGGCGTGGGTGCCGTTGACGAACTGGACCCGGACCAGGGCGGCCTCGGTGCCGAAAATCTGGGCGTAGATCTGGTCCAGCTTGTCCCGGCCCAGGTCGTCGTAGCCATAGCCGGTGGTACCGGCGAAGTAGGCCTCCGCCACCCGGTTGTCCTGAAAGGCGGAGAGGACACGGGCGGTATTGGTCTCGGCAATGGCGTCGATCCGGGCGAACTCCTCCGTCAGCTCCGCCTGGGCTTCCGCACCCAGCTTTCGAATGCGGTCGTTGATTTGTAAAGGCATTTCGCTTTCCATCCAATCTATCAGTTTCAGCTGTTCAAGGCGTGGTTTTGCACTGCTTTGACAGTCTGGAGTTTATCACAGGTCACAGGCGATCCGCGCGCTTACACGGCTTCCAGCTCCGCCTGGGCAAAGGCGGCCGACAGGGCGGCGCACTGCTCTGCGTCGGCCAGAGAGACGGTCTCCACGGGGGTGTGGATATAGCGGCAGGGAATGGAAATGCCGCCGGTCCGCACGCCGATCCGGGTGGTGTGCATGGCCCCGGCATCGGTGCCGCCGGCCCGCATAATGTCCCGCTGGGCGGTGATGCCGTGGGTGTCCGCCAGGCGGGACAGGAGATCGACCACCTGGGGGTGGCAGATGATGGAGGAGTCCATCAGCTTGATGGCCGCCCCCTTCCCCAGCTGGGCGGTGCCGCAGCGCTCAGAGCCCGGGGTGTCGTCCACGTCGGTGACGTCCACCACCACGCCGTAGTCCGGGTCCACGGACCAGGCGGCGGTCTTTGCCCCCCGCAGGCCCACTTCCTCCTGCACGGTGAAGACAAAGTACAGGTCGTTGGGGCAGGTCTCGATTCGCTCCATCACCGACAGCAGCACCGCGCAGGAAATGCGGTTGTCCAGATAGGGGGAGATCACCCGGTCGCCGCTGCGGATGGGCTGGGCGCCGTAGATGGCGGTATCCCCCACCTGGACCTGCTGCTTGGCGCTGGCCTCGTCCGCCGCGCCGATGTCCAGATAGCATTCATCCAGCTTCAGCTTGGCGAAGTCGGCCTTCTCCTCCGGGACCAGTGTGCCGCACACGCCGTTTTTGAAGCGGACGGTGGTGTAGACCGCCTCCTTGGCGGCGATGCCGCCCAGGCTGCCCACCCGAAGGAAGCCCTCCTTCTCAATGTGGGTGACGATGAAGCCGATGGAGTCCATGTGGGCGGCGAACATCACCCTGGGGCCGTTCCCCCGCTTGCGGACGATGAGATTGCCCATGGCATCGGTGGTGATCTCGTCGGCGTAGGGCTGGGCCAGACGGGCGATCACCGCGCGGAGGTCCGCCTCGTCGCCGGAGGGACCGTGGGCGGCGTTCAGCGCCTTGAAATATTCAAACAATTCCATAGAAAGTTTCTCCTTATGATTGGGGTCCGCCCTGCTCCGCCAGCGCCTGGATAAAGTGCATGGTCAGCGCCCGCATATTCTGAAAATCGGCCGCACTGCCCACGCTGGCGGGGGCGTGCAGATAGCGCACTGCGGCGGAGATGGCCGCAACCCGGACGCCGGCCCGGGCGCGCTGGACGCTGCGGGCGTCGTTTCCGCCGGCGATATACTCCTTGGTCTGCCAGGGGATGCGGTGCTCCTCGGCCAGACGGCGCAGCAGCTCGAACAGCGGGCGGTCGTAGATGGTCCCGCCGTCCATGTAGGAGATGACCGGCCCCTTCCCCGGGGCGCACACCCGGCGGTGTTCGTCCACACCGGGCAGGTCGGCGGCGGTGGTGGTCTCTAAAATCAGGGCGATGTCGGGCACCACGGAGAAGGCCGCGCCGAAGGCGCCCCGGGTGCCCACCTCCTCCTGGGCGGTGAACACGAAGGTCACGTCCATGGGCAGGTCTTCCTTCAGCAGGTCCAGCAGAATGGCGCAGCCGATTCGGTCGTCGATGGCCTTGGCCTTGAGCAGGCCGCTGCCCAATTCCTCGGGCTCCCCCACAAAGGAGCCATAGACTCCGGGCTGGACCAGCGCCAGGGCGCTCTCCTTGTCCTTGGCCCCGATGTCGATATACAGCGCGTCGGTCTTGGGGGCCTTCTTCTCCTCCTCCCGGCTGACCAGGTGGATGGCCTTCAGCCCGATGATGCCGGGGATGCGCTCCGGACCAAGCGTCACCGGCTTGCCGATGGCCACCCGGCGGTCCACCCCGCCTACAAAGTCAAACTTCAAAAAGCCGCCGTCGGTGACGTGGGTGACGATAAGCCCCACCTCGTCCATGTGCGCGGCCAGCATAAGCCGGGGGCCGTCGGAGCGGGTCCCCTTCTTCTCTGCAATGAGATTGCCCAGCGCATCTGTCCGGATGGAACTGGCCCAGGGCGCTGCCTGAGCGCGGAGATAGTCCCGCACCTGGTCCTCATCCCCGGAGACGCCGTTGAGACGGCAGAGGGTCTTTAACGTTTCAAGCATAGCGGTGCGCCTCCTCTCCCAGGCCGCGAAGGAAGGCGGCCAGCAGCGCGGCGGTCTGGGACAGGTCGCTGCGGTGGACCGTCTCCACCGGGGTGTGCATATAGCGCAGCGGGACGGACAGCACGGCGGTGGCCACGCCCTCCCGGCTGATCTGGAGGGGCCAGCCGTTGGTACCGCTGCTGCCCGACATGACTTCGATCTGATAGTCCATCGCCAGCTGCTTGGCGCAGTGCTCCAGGCGCTGGGCCATCCAGCGGGTGCAGTTGGGGCCTACGCCGATCACCGGGCCGCCGCCCAGGGGGAAGGTCTTCTCCTTGGGCGCGTCAGGGCTGTCCCCATGGGTCACGTCCACGGCCACGCACATCTGGGGCACAATGCCGTAGGCGGCGGTGATGGCGCCGGTGCTGTGGGTCTCCTCCTGGGTGGAGGCCAGGACGTAGAGGTCCACCTCCAGGGCTTCCCCGGCCAACTGCTCCACCGTGTCCAGCAGAATGGCGATACAGGCGCGGTCGTCCAGGGCCTTGCCCACAAAGCAGTGCTCCCCCACAGGGGCACAGCCGGTGCGGTAGACGGCGGGGGTGCCCACGGGGATGAGCCGCTGGGCCTCCTCCTGGGACAGGCCCACGTCGAGATACAGCTCCCGGATGGGCTGGGAGCGATCCATATCCTCCCGGGTCTGGATGTGGGGCGGCATACAGGCCACCACGCCCAGGCGGGGAGGCTGGGTCAGAAGGGTGATCTCCCGGTCGGGCAGCATCCGGGGGTCTACGCCGCCCAAGGGGGCGAAGCGCAGAAAGCCATTCTCGTGGCCGGTGACCAGAAAGCCGATCTCGTCCAGATGGGCGTCCAGCAGCAGCCGGGGGGCGTTCTCCCGCCCGCAGCGGCGCACACCGACGACATTGCCCATGCGGTCGGCGGTGACCTCGTCCATCCAGGGGCGCAGCAGCTCGCTGACGGCTTGGGCCACGGGCTGTTCAAAGCCGCTGGGCCCGGGCAGGGCGCACAGGCGGCTGAGTACCTGTTCGTAATCCAATGGTGTTTCCTCCGTCGTTACAGGGCGTTGACCAGCTGCTTGAAGTATTTGCCCCGCTCCATAAAGTTCTTGAACTGGTCGAAGGCGGCGCAGGCGGGAGACAGCACCACCACGTCGCCGGGCACAGCCCCGGCCCGGGCGGCCTGCACGGCCTCGTCCAGGGTCTTTGTCTCCACCAGCTCCATGCCGCTGTCGGCAAAGCCGGGGGCCTCCTCCACTGCCTTGCGGATGGCGGGGGCGGTGGCGCCGCAGAGCACCAGGCGCTTTACCTTTTTTACCATCTCCGCCCCAAGCTGGGTAAAGGGAACCCCCTTGTCATAGCCGCCGGCGATGATGATGAGCTTCTGGTCGAAGGAGGCCAGACAGGCCATGGTCCGGGTGGGGCTGGTGCCGATGGAGTCGTTGTAATACTTCACGCCGTCCAGCTCCCGCACCAGCTCGATGCGGTGTTCCACGCCGGTGAATCGCTTGGCCACGGCCCGGACGCACTTGTCGGGCACCAGACCGTCCACAGCGGCGATGGCGGCCATGTAATTTTCGATGTTATGCACGCCGGGGATCACGATGTCCGCCAGGGGGAGCACCTCCCGGCTGCCCATGTCGTTGGTGAGCCAGATGGTGTTGTCCCGGAGGTAGACCCCCTCCTCCAGCGTGCTTTTCCGGCTGAACAGCATGACCTTGCCGGGGGCCTCCTGGGCCAGCTGCCGGGTAATGTCGTTGTCGTAGTTGAAGACAGCCCGGTCGTTCTTGCTCTGGTGCAGATAGATGTTCTTCTTGGCCCGGGTGTACTCCTCCATGGTGTGGTGGTAGTCCAGGTGGTTGGGAGACAGATTGGTGAACACCGCCACGTTGGGACTCTGCTCCATGGTCATCAGCTGGAAGGAGGACAGCTCCACCACCACCATGTCCTCCGGCACCATATCAGACACATCGGGCAGCAGCGGGCGGCCGATGTTGCCCCCCACATAGACAGTATAGCCCGCTTCCTTCAAAAACTCGCTGATCAGGGTGGTGGTGGTGGTCTTTCCGTCGCTGCCGGTGACGGCGATGATCTTGCAGGGGCACAGACGGAAGAACAGCTCCATCTCCGAGGTGAGCACGCTGCCCTTTTCTACCGCCTCCTTCACGCTGGGGTGATTGGGGCTCAGGCCGGGGGTGCGGAAAATGACATCGAAGCGGGAAAGCTTCTCCAGATAGTCGGGACCCAGCTGGAACTTAGCACCCAGGCTCTCCAGCTCGTCGGCCCGCTGGGCGATCTGCTCCCGGGCGGCCTTGTCGCAGACGGTGACCTTGACCCCGGCGCGGAGCAGCATCCGGATCAGCGGCGTGTTGCTCACGCCCATGCCGATCACGGCGACGGATTTCCCCTCCAGGGAGGCGAGATATTCAGCAATGGTGGACATAAAAAGTGTCCTCCTTCCATTTTTTCTTCGTAATTTCATATCATACCATACCAGAGAAAGAAATTCAATCGCTCCCGCCGGATTTCAGGGAGGCTGACGGGAAAAAACGGAATTTTTTCGGAAAAGCATTTGACATCTCCCCTGTTTTCCTGTATCATAGTTTGGCAAGTAAGCTGGACAGCCGCGCAGGCGGGGCGAAAGGCCCGCAGGTGAGGAAAGTCCGGGCTCCGCAGGGCAAGGATAACGGGTAACACCCGCCGGGGGCGACCCTAGGAAAAGTGCAACAGAAATAGACTACCGGCTTTCGGGCCGGAAAAGGTGGAAAGGTGAGGTAAGAGCTCACCCGATGGCATGGAAGTGCCCATCGCTGTAAACTCTATCCGGAGCAACGCCGTGGAGGGACATAAGGTCGGCCCGACCGTCCCGGGGAGGCGGCTTGAGCGTATCGGCAACGGTGCGTCGAGATAGATGGCTGTCTTAAACGACAGAACCCGGCTTACAGGCATACTTGCACCAGAAAAACGCCGCAGAATGACCTTCTGCGGCGTTTTTGTATGCCCACTCCCCCGCTGTTTCGATATTCTTTCGAATTTCGCCGGACTTTTGTTACACCACATTCACAAAATCGCCCAGAGCCTTTGCTATGATAGGCCCTTCCCGAACAGCGAAAGGAGTTTTTTCCATGAAACGCCAACCAGCAGCCCGCCGAGCCAACCGGCGAGGGCAGCCGTGAGTTTACTTTGACGGGCGATACCCATACGTTTTCGCAGATTGCGGGGGCGTAACTCAAACCGACAACACCGGCAGTTCCCGGGCTTGAAGCCTGAGGAACTGCCGGTGTTTTTACGCATAAAACAGAGCCGCCCGGAAAACTGCCGGGCGGCTCTGGTGAATTCGGTCGCGAAGCTTACTCCTGCTCCCAGTTATGGTACACGTTCTGCACATCGTCGTTGTCCTCCAGGGCGTCGATGAGCTTCTCCATGTTCTTGATGTCTTCCTCGTCGGTGAGCTTGACATAGTTCTGGGGGACCATCTGCACGGAGGCCTCCATGAAGGTGTAGCCCTTGGCCTCCAGCGCGGCCACCACATCGTTGAAGGCGTCGGGGTCGGTGGTGATCTCGAAGACGTCGTCGTCGGCCTGCATATCCTCGGCGCCGGCCTCCAGGGCGTCCATCATCACGGTATCCTCGTCCAGGTCCTCGGCATCCAGGACGATGACGCCCTTGCGGTCGAAGCTCCAGGACACGCAGCCGGTGGCGCCCAGGCCCTTGCCGAACTTATCCAGCAGATGGCGGACCTCGGGGGCGGTGCGGTTGCGGTTGTCGGTCAGGGCGTCTACAATGACGGCCACGCCGTTGGGGCCGTAGCCCTCGTACACCACGGTCTCGAAGCTATCGGTATTGCCGGAGCCCAGCGCCTTGTCGATGGTGCGCTTGATGTTGTCGTTGGGCATATTGGCCGCCTTGGCCTTGGCAATGACGGCGGCCAGACGGGAGTTGTTGGCGGGGTCGCCGCTGCCGCCGGTCTTGACGGCCACGATCATCTCGCGGGCGATCTTGGTGAAGATCTGAGAGCGCTTGGCGTCTGCCGCGCCCTTGGTTTTTTGAATATTATGCCACTTGGAATGTCCGGACATGGTATCGTATCCCTTCTTTTTGCAAGTTCAAAAGTATACGCATTATACCATATTTATTAAAAGATGTCAAACTCATCCCCTTCTGAAACCGGAC
>URTG01000037.1 GCA_900550705.1 uncultured Eubacteriales bacterium
TCCTGGCTCGCCATGCCGGCCTGCCCTCCGTTCAGGTCGGACAGCTGATCGAAGCAAAGCTGGACATGGTGCTGGGCAACGATATTACCACTCCGGTGGCCATCACCGAGTTTGAAAAGGCCGGCTTTACGCAGGTGTTTGATAAGGACCGTATCTCCATCGTTCTGGACCACTATACCCCCTGCAAGGACATCAAGTCCGCAGAGCTGTGCCTGAAGGCCCGGACCTTTGCCCACAAGCACAATATCACCAACTTCTTTGATGTGGGCCACATGGGCGTGGAGCACGCCCTGCTGCCTGAGAAGGGTCTGTGCGCCCCCGGCGAGATCATCGTGGGCGCGGATTCCCACACCTGCACCTATGGTGCGCTGGGTGCGTTCTCCACGGGCATCGGCTCCACCGATATGGCGGCCTCTATGGCTACCGGCCTGCTGTGGTTCAAGGTGCCCTCCGCCATCAAGGTCACGCTGACGGGAGCGCTTCAGCCCCATGTCAGCGGAAAAGATGTTATTCTGCACCTGATCGGTGCCATCGGCGTGGACGGCGCCCTGTATAAGTCCCTGGAGTTTGCCGGGGAGGGCGTTGCGTCCCTGACCATGGACGACCGGTTCACCATCTCCAACATGGCCATCGAGGCCGGTGCCAAGAATGGCATCTTCCCCGTGGACGAGAAGACCATGGAGTACATCAACGGCCGGGTGAACCGCCCCTGCGAGGCCTTCACGGCCGACGAGGACGCGGTGTATGACAGCGAGGTCATCATCGACCTGAACAAGCTGGAGCCCACCGTGGCCATGCCCCACCTGCCCGAGAACACCAAGGTGGTCAGCGAGGTGGCCGGTCTGCCCATCAACCAGGTGGTGATCGGCTCCTGCACCAACGGCCGAATCAGCGACCTGCGGGCCGCTGCCGCTGTGATGAAGGGCAAAACGGTCGCGCCCAACGTGCGCTGCATCGTTATTCCCGCCACTCAGGACATCGTGCTTCAGGCCATGAAGGAGGGTCTCGTTGAGATTTTCATCCAGGCCGGTGCTGCCGTGTCCACCCCCACCTGCGGCCCCTGCCTTGGCGGCCACATGGGCGTGATGGCCGAGGGAGAGCGGGCCATCTCCACCACCAACCGGAACTTTGTGGGCCGCATGGGCCATGTGACCTCTGAAATCATTCTGGCCAGCCCTGACGTGGCCGCCGCCTCCGCCATTGCGGGCTGCGTGGCCGACCCCCGGACCTGAGAATCGAAGAAAGGAACTTGGACGATGAAAGTTTATAAATACGGCGCTAACGTCGATACCGATGTGATCATTCCCGCCCGCCATCTGAACGACCCGTCTCCCGCCGCTCTGGCCTCCCACTGCATGGAGGACATCGACCCGGACTTCTCCTCCACCGTGGAGGAGGGGGACGTCATTGTGGCCGGCCCCAACTTCGGCTGCGGCTCCTCCCGGGAGCACGCCCCTCTGGCCATCAAGTCCTGCGGCGTGAAATGTGTGATCGCGCCCTCCTTTGCCCGCATTTTCTACCGCAACTCCATCAATATCGGCCTTCCCATCGTGGAGTGCGCCCAGGCTGCGGAGGAGATCCAGGCCGGGGACCAGGTGTCTGTGGACTTTGCCACCGGGACCATCACCGATGAGACCACCGGCAAGACCTATCAGGCCGCGCCCTTCCCGGAGTTTATCGACGGGATCATCAAAAGCGGCGGCCTGCTGAATTCTCTGAAGGCGCGGGGGGTAGCGAAATGAATTACAAGGTAGCATTGATCCGGGGCGACGGCATTGGCCCCGAGATCGTCAATGAGGCCGTGAAGGTCATGGAGACCGTGGGACAGAAGTTCGGCCACACCTTTGCCTTTGAGGACGTACTCATGGGCGGCTGCGCCATCGACGCGGTGGGTAAGTCCTATCCCGACGGCACGGCGGAGAAGTGCAAGGCCTGCAACGCGGTTCTGCTGGGCGCTGTGGGCGGCCCTAAGTGGGGCCACTCCACCGAGGCGGAGAAGCGGCCGGAGACGGCCCTGCTGTCCATCCGGAAGGACCTGGGGCTGTACGCCAACCTGCGCCCCGCCGCCCTGCGGCCCGCGCTGACCGATGCCTGCCCCCTGAAGAAGGAGACCGCCGACCGGGGCATCGACCTGATGATCGTCCGGGAGCTCACCGGCGGCATCTACTTCGGCAAGCGGGAGCACTACAACACCGAGGACCGGGGGGAGGAGGCCGCCGACCGGATGGCCTACTCCGAGAAGGAAATTGAGCGCATTGGCCGCCGCGCCTTTGAGCTGGCCCGTCTGCGCCGGAAGAAGGTGGCCAGCGTGGACAAGGCCAACGTGCTGGAGACCTCCCGCCTGTGGCGCAAGGTCATGCACCGCCTGGCAGAGGAGTACGCCGACGTGGCCTATGAGGACGTGCTGGTAGACAACGCCGCCATGCAGCTGGTCCGGGACCCCGGCCAGTTCGACGTGGTGGTGACCGAGAATATGTTCGGCGACATCCTCTCGGATGAGGCCTCGATGATCACCGGCTCCATCGGTCTGCTGCCCTCCGCCTCCATCGGCGATACCGCCCCCGGCCTGTATGAGCCCATCCACGGCTCCGCGCCGGATATTGCAGGACAGGACAAGGCAAATCCCATCGCCACCATTCTGTCTGTGGCCATGATGTTCCGCTATTCCTTCCAGCTGTCAGAGGAGGCCAAGGCCATTGAGGACGCGGTGGACGCCGTCCTGAACGAGGGCTGGCGCACGGCGGACATTGCCGGGCCTGGGGAAAGGGCCGTCGGCACCGTGAAAATGGGTCAGCTGATCCGGGAAAAACTCTGATTGTGCATTTTTTTGTGAGGAGCCGTTCTGCGGCTCCTCTTTTTTCCGGTGAAATTACCGATATTTCCCAAAAACTGCAAGTTTTTCGTTTTAGCTCTTGCATTATCGACGGTAAACGCATATAATAACCCGTGCGTGAATCACCAACGTATTCTGATAAGAATAGACTAGTTTGAGCAAAGGTCCTGAAGGAGGAGCACAGTATGAAAGAGCTGTCACAGATCGCATCTGCGGTAGAACCCTCTACCACCCTGGCGATCGATGCCATGTTTAAGCAGATGAAGGCAGATGGAATCGACGTAATCGGTTTTGGCGCGGGCGAGCCGGATTTCCCCACCCCCGACCACATCAAGCAGGCGGGCGTGGAGGCCATCCACAATAACGACACCCGATATACGCCTGCCGCCGGTACCGTGGAGCTGCGAAAGGCGATCTGTCAGCGCTTGAAGGAGGACTGCGGCCTGGAGTATGAGTACACCCAGGTGGTGGCCTCCAACGGTGCGAAGACCTGCGTGTACGCCTCCCTGTGCGCCCTGGTGAACCCCGGGGACGAGGTCATTCTGCCGGCGCCCTTCTGGGTCAGCTATGCCGAGCTCATCCGCATGGCCGGCGGCGTGCCCGTGATCCTGCACGCCACGGAGGAGGAGCACTTTAAGCTCACCGCCGAGAAGCTGGCTACCGCCATCACCCCCAAGACCAAGTGCATGATCCTGAACAACCCCAGCAACCCCACCGGCATGATGTACTCCAAGGAGGAGCTGGAGGCCATCGCCAAGGTCTGTGTGGAGAAGGACATCTACGTCATTGCCGACGAGATCTATTACAGCCTGGTCTATGATAACGAGCAGTTCGTCAGCTTCGCCTCCCTGGGTGAGGAGGTCAAAAAGCGCACCCTGCTCATCAACGGCGTCTCCAAGTCCTATGCGATGACCGGCTGGCGGATCGGCTATGTGGCCGCCGATACCAAGGTGGCCAAGGTCGTTTCCAACTACCTGAGCCACGCCTGCGGCTCCCCCTGCGCCATTTCTCAGAAGGCCGCCGCCGTCGCCCTGTCCGCCTCACAGGAGACGGTGAAGGAGATGAAAAAGGCCTTTGAGGAGCGCCGGAACTATATGGTCCAGCGCATGAACGAGATCGCCGGCGTGAGCTGCATTAAGCCCGAGGGTGCGTTCTATGTGATGATGAACATCAAGCGGCTGCTGGGCATTCAGCTCCACGGCGTGGAGATCAAGAACGCCGACGATTTTGCCAGCCAGTTCCTGAAGTATGGCAAGGTGGCCGTGGTGCCCTGCACCGGCTTCGGCGCGCCGGAGTTTGTCCGCTGGTCCTATGCCACCTCCATGGACAACATCAAGGCCGGTCTCGACCGCCTGGAGCGCTTCCTGGACGGCGAAGTGATCTAAGTGAAAATACGCTGTCTTATGACGGCGTGGGGTCCGCCGAATATTCTTCGGCGGACCCCGCTGTTTTTACGGCAAATATTACGAAAGAATAAAATTTCAAAAACTTCCGGCGAAAGAGTAGAAAAGCCGCCGGAGATACGGTATAATAAAACGGATAGAACGGGGGGGAGAGGAGACGCTTCCCCGTAAATACGGATGAAAAGGACGATGACAGATGCCTTCCAACACCTATGAAAGCCCGCTCTCCTCGCGCTACGCCAGCGACGAGATGCTGTATATTTTCTCTGCGGATAAGAAATTTTCTACCTGGCGCCGCCTGTGGGTGGCCTTGGCCCGGGCGGAGATGGAGCTGGGGCTGCCTGTCACCCAGGAGCAGGTCGATGAGCTGGAGGCCCACCTCACCGACATCGACTACGACCGTGCCGCCCAGTGGGAGAAGAAGCTGCGCCACGACGTGATGGCTCACGTCCATACCTATGGCGAGCTGTGCCCCAAGGCCATGCCCATTATTCACCTGGGCGCTACCAGCTGCTACGTGGGGGACAACACCGACGTGATCCTTATGCGGGAGGGCCTGGAGCTGGTCCGGGACAAGCTGGTCCGGGTGCTGAATCGGCTGGCCAGGTTTGCGGAAGAATATAAGGCGCTGCCCACCCTGGGCTTTACCCACTTCCAGGCCGCACAGCTGGTCACCGTGGGCAAGCGGGCCACGCTGTGGATGAACGACCTGCTCAGCGACCTGGCGGAGGTGGAGTACCGCATTTCCACCCTGAAGCTGCTGGGCTCCAAGGGCACCACCGGCACCCAGGCGTCCTTCCTGGAGCTGTTTGAGGGCGACCACGAGAAGGTGAAGGAGCTGGAACGGAAGATCGCCAAGGAGATGGGCTTTGACCAGGTGGTCCCCGTCAGCGGTCAGACCTACTCCCGGAAGATGGACTACAATGTGGTGTCCACCCTGGCCGGGATCGCCCAGTCCGCCAGCAAGTTCGCCACCGACCTGCGGCTGCTGTGCCACCTGAAGGAGGTCGAGGAGCCCTTCGAGAAGAATCAGATCGGGTCCTCTGCCATGCCCTACAAGCGCAACCCCATGCGCTGCGAGCGTATCTGCTCCCTGGCCCGCTATGTGATCGTAGACGTGGGCAACCCCGCCGTTACCGCCGCCACCCAGTGGTTCGAGCGGACGCTGGACGACTCCGCCAACAAGCGGATCTCCGTGCCGGAGGCCTTCCTGGCGGTGGACGCTATCCTGAACATCTATGAGAATGTGGCCTCCGGCCTGGTGGTCCATCCCAAGGTCATTGAGAAGCACGTTCTGGAGGAGCTGCCCTTCATGGCCAGCGAGAATATCATGATGGACGCAGTGAAGCGGGGCGGCAACCGCCAGGAGCTCCACGAGCGTATCCGTGTTCTGTCTCAGGAGGCCGGCAAGAACGTGAAGGACCTTGGTCTGTCCAACAACCTGATCGACCTCATCGCCGCCGATTCCGCCTTCGGTATGACCAAGGAGGAGCTGACGGTCCATCTGGAACCCGCCCAGTATATCGGCCGCTGCCCCCAGCAGGTGGAGGAGTTCCTCCGGGAGGAGGTCGATCCGGTGCTGGCCGAGCATCAGGCCGCCCTGGCGGAGAAGGAAACCGAGTTGAAGGTATAAAAACGGATAGGAGAGACCGAGTTGAGATCAAATCGCTTTCAGTCCTACCTGGCTGCCGGAGTTACCGCGTTCTGCGTGGTGGCAGCCTCCATCCTGCTGTTTTTCCTGTTCTTTCACCTGTCTGGCGTGATCGGATTTCTGAAAACGCTGGCCCATATCCTGCGTCCCATTTTTCTGGGAATGATCCTGGCCTTTCTGCTCCTGCCCATCCGCCGCCATGTCTATGAGTGGCTGGACCAGATGCTGCCGGAGAAATTCCGCACCTCTGCCCGGGGCAGACAGGTGCAGAACGGCATTTCCATCGGGCTGAGCCTGGCCCTTGCCGGACTGGTGGTCTATATCCTGCTGGCCATGCTGATCCCGCAGATCTACACCAGTGTGGTGGGCCTGGTCAACGCCTTCCCGGATTATGTCAACAGCGTTCAGACCTGGCTCCAGAGCTTTCTGGAGAGCAATCCGGACATTCAGGATTCTGTTTTGGCCTATTACCAGTCGGCGGCCACGGCGCTGGAAAACTGGCTGACCTCAGACATTATGCCCAATCTGGAATCTCTGTCCACCACCGTCAACTGGCTGCGGACCTCCGTGCTGCCCAATCTCACCGGCGTGATGTCCGGCGTGTCGGCCATGCTCATTTCGGCCCTGCTGCTGCTGAAGGATGCGCTCATTGCTGTGATCGTCTCGGTCTATCTGCTGGCGCGGAAGGACATCTTCGCCGCCCAGAGCAAGAAGATCGTATACAGCATCTTCCGGACGGACATCGCGGACCAGATCGTGGCGGAGACCCGGAGCGCCTATCGAATTCTCAGCGGGTTCATCAACGGAAAGCTGCTGGACTCCCTGATTATCGGGATCATTACCCTGGTGTGCTGCAATCTGTTCCGGTTCCCGTATCCGGTGCTGATTGCTACCATCGTGGGTGTGACCAACATCATTCCTTTCTTCGGTCCGTTTATCGGGGCCATTCCGTCCACGTTTTTGATTTTGCTGGTCAGTCCCATCCAGAGTGTCTATTTTGTGGTGTTCATTCTGGTCCTCCAGCAGTTCGACGGCAATATCCTGGGTCCCCGTATTCTGGGTGGCTCCACCGGTCTGGCGTCCTTCTGGGTGCTGTTTTCCATCCTGCTGTTCGGCGGCCTGTTCGGCTTTGCGGGCATGGTCCTGGGCGTGCCGGTGTTCGCCATGCTTTACAGCATTCTCCGCCGCCTGGTGGCTTACGGCCTGGCCAAGCATGGCCTGGCGCAGGACACCAAGGACTATTTGGGCAACACTCCGCCGCTGGCGAAGAAGAAAGAGCTTGGGTAATTTTGAAAAGGACCGTTCCGCTTGGGGGAACGGTCCTTTTGCGTAAAAAAAGTCCCAGTATCTGGCTGGGTGTTCGCAAAACAGTCAAGTTCTCCTAGATAGGGATGTCCTTTCATCGGTGAATATGATATACTCAGTTCAACAAATCGGTATTTGGAGGTAATTTAAATGGAAAACAAAATTGTAGGTGCTATTTTCTGTTTCATGTCAGCAGTTTTAATTTCTGCACGATATATTTCTGCTGCGATATTTATGAGTGGAGTAGTTTCGTGGAATGCCACTTTATTTGCAGCCGGTCTTGAATATGTAGGTCCTTTTTTAGCAATAGCGGCTGGTGTTGCGTTTATTATTGGAATCCTTTTTCTGGGATATGGGCTGTATCAGGATATTAAAAAGATGAAGAAGTAGAACAATTCCAGTTTATTGTACTCGTTCCTAGCAGTGTTTGGGGTAGGCACGCCCCGACAAGAAGCTGCCCCAAAGGGGCAAGGATTTTCAAGAATTGAAAACTTGTGGCTGCGGGACGATGCTTGATCCCGCAAACAGCTGGAAAACCCGAACTGTATCGCTGATTCAGCTAACAATTCGGGTTTTCTTAGTATCCGTTTGAAATACTATTTTATGGGAAAATCTACTTACATCTCGGTGGTGAGAACCTTCTTCAGCTTAGCGAAGCGGGGGAGGGAGTGCTCCTTAGGGGCATCGGTCTCGCCCTGGATCAGGGGCAGGACGTAGTCGATGAACTCCTGGGTCACGCCGTTGCCGGCCTCGTTGATCCAGGTGCGGGGGACCTTCTTCTCGAAGTTGGCTACGATGTCCAGGGGCTCCAGCACGGTCTCGCAGTGGTAGCCGCCGTCGCGGGTGCACTTGAAGGCCACCATCTTGTCGGTGATGCCGGACACGGCGGCCTCCACGGCCTTGGAGCCGGCCAGCCAGGCCTCCTCAATGTCGGTCTTAGAGGCGGCATGGGCGGCGCAGCGCTGGAGCAGAGACAGCTCGATGCCGCGGACCTTGGCACCGGTGGCCTGCTTCACGCACTCGGCCAGGTGCGCGGCCAGACCGCCCAGCTGGGCGTGACCGAAGCCGTCGGTAGCGGAGGTCTTCGCCTCGGAGACGAAGGTGCCGTCGGCATAGTGAATGCCCTCAGACACGGCCACCATGCACTTGCCGGTCTTGTTGTAGATGGCCTCCACGTCGGCCAGGAAGCGGTCCATATCGAAGTCGGTCTCAGGCAGGTAGACCAGGTCGGGGCCGCAGCCGGTGAGAGAGGCCAGGGCGGCAGAACCGGCCAGCCAGCCGGCGTGACGGCCCATGATCTCGATGATGGTGACCATGCCGGTGTCGTAGACGTGGGCGTCCTGCCAGACCTCGGCGCAGGAGGTGGCGATGTACTTGGCGGCAGAGGCGAAGCCGGGGCAGTGGTCGGTGCCGTTCAGGTCGTTGTCGATGGTCTTGGGCACGCCCATGATGTGGCAGGCGTAGCCCACCTTCTGCATATACTTGGAGATCTTGTTGCAGGTGTCCATGGAATCGTTTCCGCCGTTATAGAAAAAGTAGCGGACGTCATACTTCTTAAAAATCTCCAGAATGCGCTTGTAGTCGGTGTCGTCCACATCGGGATCGGCCAGCTTATAGCGGCAGGAGCCCAGGGCAGAGGAGGGAGTATACTTCATCAGGTCCAGCTCAGCGGGGTCCTCCTGACCCATATCATACAGCTTATCCTCCAGAACGCCCTTGATGCCGTGGGCCGCACCTAGCACGCGGGTGATGCAGTCGGCCTTCAGCGCGGTCTGGATCACGCCCTGTGCGCTGGCGTTGATGACTGCGGTGGGGCCGCCGGACTGTCCAATAATACAAGCGCCGGTCAGTTTCTCCATGTTTACTTCCTCCTTAAAAATCTACGGGACTGAAAAATAAAAACTAAGGTCGAATTTCTTCCTAAAAATCATAGCACAAACACTTGTATTTATCAATCGTTAATGGTACAATTAGACCCGTCAAAATAATAAAGGAGATGGTAATTATGCCATTGGTCACCACTACTGAGATGTTTAAGAAAGCTTACAGCGGCGGATACGCCATCGGCGCTTTCAACGTCAACAACATGGAGATCGTCCAGGGCATCACTGAGGCCGCCAAGGAGGAGAAGGCTCCTCTGATTCTTCAGGTCTCCAAGGGCGCCCGCGCCTACGCCAACCACACCTATCTGGTGAAGCTGGTGGAGGCCGCCGTCATTGAGTGCCCCGAGATTCCCATTGCGCTGCACCTGGACCACGGCCCCGATTTCGAGACCTGCAAGTCCTGCATCGATGGCGGGTTTACCTCTGTTATGATCGACGCCAGCTCCAAGCCCTTCGCGGAGAACATTGAGATCACCAAGAAGGTCGTTGAGTACGCCCACGATCACGGTGTTGTGGTCGAGGCCGAGCTGGGCACCCTGGCCGGCGTGGAGGACGAGGTCAATGTCTCTGCCGAGGATTCCAGCTACACCCGTCCCGAGGAGGTCGAGGAGTTCGTCACCAAGACCGGCTGCGACTCTCTGGCCATCGCCATCGGCACCAGCCACGGCGCCTATAAGTTCACTCCCGCCCAGTGCACCCGCAATGAGCAGGGCATTCTGGTGCCCCCGCCCCTGCGCTTCGACGTGCTGGAGGAGGTCTCCAAGCGTCTGCCCGGCTTCCCCATCGTGCTCCACGGTTCTTCTTCCGTGCCCCAGAGCTTCGTGAAGATGATCAACGAGAACGGCGGCAAGATGCCCGACGCCATCGGTATCCCCGAGGACGAGCTGCGCCACGCTGCCGAGCTGTCCGTCTGCAAGATCAACATCGACTCCGATCTGCGTCTGGCGATGACCGCTACCATCCGTCAGCACTTCGTTGAGCACCCCGCCGACTTCGATCCTCGTCAGTATCTGAAGCCCGCCCGTGCCGCCATCAAGGAGATGGTCCGTCACAAGCTCATCAACGTTCTGGGCTGCGCCGGCAAGGCCTAAGCCAAAAAACGTCGATACTGCCTTCGGCTACATCAACGGCCTCCGTGTTCTGCGGGGGCCGTTGATGCTTGTCAAAAAAGCCGGCGGTTATTGTATACTGTAAAGAAAAGCGTGGATTGGACTGCACGTCCATGAGGGAGGCTGCCCCAGCGTATGAAGGTAAAAACTGTATTTTACTGCACCGAGTGCGGCAATGAGACCCCGAAGTGGCAGGGGAAGTGCCCCGCCTGTGGGGCGTGGAATACCATTACAGAGCGTCCGCCGGAGAAGGCGGTGAAGAAAAGTGGGGCAGGACTGGTCAAGTCCTCCGGCCTTTCCGTGGCGCTGAACAAGCCAAAGCCCATGGCAGAGGTGGAGCTGACCAACGAGCTGCGCTTTCAGACCGGAATGGGGGAGCTGGATCGGGTCCTGGGCGGCGGTGCGGTCCAGGGCTCTCTGGTCCTGGTGGGCGGCGCGCCTGGCATCGGGAAATCCACACTAATGCTGCAAATTTGCGACCATTTGTGCCGATTTGCCAAGGTTTTATATGTGTCCGGCGAAGAATCGGAGCGGCAGATCAAGCTCCGGGCCGAGCGGCTGAACGTCCACGGAGCGAACCTCTACCTGCTGGCTGAGACCAACCTGGAGCACATGATCGACGCCGTTCACGAGACCCGGCCGGACATCCTCATCGTGGATTCCATCCAGACCCTGTACCACGGGGACGTGAGCTCCGCCCCCGGCAGCATCAGCCAGGTCAAGGAGTGCACCATGGCCTTGATGCAGCTGGCAAAAGGGGAGGGGATCACCGTTTTTGTCATCGGTCACGTGAATAAAGAGGGCTCCATCGCCGGCCCGAAGGTGCTGGAACACATGGTGGACTGCGTGCTCTATTTCGAGGGCGAGCGGCACATGGCCTATCGCATCCTGCGGGCGGCGAAGAACCGCTTCGGCGCGACCAACGAGATCGGCGTGTTCGAAATGGCGGACGGCGGGCTGGAGGAAGTTCCCAATCCCTCGGAGGCGCTGCTGGCCGGACGGCCGGCGGATTCACCCGGCACCTGCGTCACCTGTGTGATGGAGGGCGTCCGTCCGGTGCTGGCGGAGATTCAGGCGCTGGTGGTGCCCAGCAGTCTGGGCAATCCCCGCCGGGTCAGCAACGGGTTTGACTATAACCGGGCAGCCCTGCTGCTGGCCGTGCTGGAAAAGCGCGGCGGGCTGATGGTGGGCAACTGCGATTCCTATATGAACGTGATCGGGGGACTGTATCTGGATGAGCCCGCCGCCGACCTGGCCGCTGTGCTGGCGCTGGCGTCAAGCTTCCGGGACCGAACCGTGCCGCACGACCTGGCCGCAGTAGGTGAGGTGGGTCTGACCGGAGAGCTGCGGGCGGTGAATGCCCTGGGTCAGCGCCTGGCAGAGGTTCAGCGCCTGGGCTTCAAGAAGTGTCTGATCCCAAAGCGTATCCAGGGCAAGCTGAATGCGCCCGAAGGTCTGGAGCTGATCCGCGTGGCCAACATCCGCGAGGCACTGGCCGCGCTGCTGTGATGGCGCGTAGGAACAGGAATGGAAAAAATCGGTCCGTCTCGATTCCGTCATACCAAACGGTGGTCCGGAACGGAAAAGCACCGTTCTTGACCGCGTTTGGCCGCGAGGGAGAAGGGACGGGTCCGTAAAATGAGGAAATAGCCAGGTCAACAAAATAAAAATTTTGTTGACCTGAGTGGAGGTGAAATGCAGCGATGGACTATCGAACCGACGCTCCACCCCTGATCCGGGAGTTTTTGGTCTATCACGAGACCATCCAGGGTCATTCCAGACAAACCATTGATGAATACTATTTA
>URTG01000038.1 GCA_900550705.1 uncultured Eubacteriales bacterium
GGGTCCGGGGCCTCAGCCCCGGCGAACTTTGGTTACTTTCCTTCGCGGGAAAGTAACCCGCCCGCAGGCGGAACTCCCCCCCTCCCACATCTTAAACGATTTTTCATAGACTTTTCCGCCAAATCATGCTAGAATGATAGAATCGTAGGAGAGACCCCCGGCGGAGTCCGCCGGAAATAGAGCGAGGGGCTTATCCCCACCTTGGAGGGAAACCGTTGAAAGTCGATATTTTAGGCATCCAGTTTGACGACCTGAGCCGGGAGGAGGCCGCCCAGCGGGGCGCGGCCATGCTGGCGGAGGACGGATTTCATTATGTGGTCACTCCCAACCCGGAATTTATTCTGGCGGCGGAGAAGGACCTGGAGTTCCATAGAATTCTGAACCGGGCGGACCTGGTGATTCCCGACGGCATCGGGGTGGTTTATTCCGCCAAAATTCTGGGCACACCGTTAAAGGAACGGGTGCCGGGCATTGAGTTCGCCACGGATATGCTGGCCTGTCTCAACGACAGGGGCGGGCGGCTGTTTCTGCTGGGGGCCAAGCCCGGGGTGGCCGAGGAGGCGGGCCGCCGGATTCTGGAGCAGTTCCCCAACATCGTGCTGTGCGGCACCCAGGACGGGTACTTCAAGGACGAGGAGCAGGTGCTGGTGAAAGTGGCCGACGCCCGGCCTGACCTGCTGTTTGTCTGCCTGGGCGCGCCCAAGCAGGAGAAGTGGATGGCCCGGTGGGGCACCCACACCGGGGCCAGACTGGCCATCGGACTGGGCGGTGTGCTGGATGTGTTCGCCGGAAAGGCCCAGCGCGCCCCGGAGGCCTGGCAGAAGCTGGGGCTGGAGTGGGCCTACCGCCTGACCAAGGAGCCAAAGCGCATTGGCCGCATGGCCCGGCTGCCCCTGGTGCTGGCCCAGGCCGCAGTGGTCCGGGTGCGGGGACCCCAAAAGGGCGGTGTGCTCTGATGGCCGGCCGTCTCATCGTCTTTGAGGGGACGGACGGCTCGGGCAAGTCCACCCAGTTCCGCCGGTTCTGCCAGGCGGCGGAGGACCGGGGGCTGACCTATCAGAAGCTGGTCTTTCCCCAGTACAGCGAGCCGTCCTCCGCCCTCATCCGGATGTATCTGGGGGGCGAGTTCGGCGCCCATCCCCAGGACGTGAACCCCTACGCCGCCTCGGCCTTCTACGCGGCGGACCGCTATGCCTCGCTGAAAAAGGTGTGGGGGAAGTTCTATGAGGAGGGCGGGCTGATTCTCACCGACCGGTACAGCACCTCCAACGCGGTGCACCAGGCGGTGAAGTGCAGCCCGGCGGAGCGCCCGGCCTTTCTCCGCTGGCTGGACGAGTTTGAGCACGACAAGCTGGGGCTGCCCCGGCCGGACCTGGTGCTCTACCTGGATATGCCCACCCAGCAGGCGGTGCAGCTGCTCCGCAGCCGGGAGGCCGCCACCCACACCCAGGCGGACATCCATGAGCTGGACACCGGCTATCTGGCCGCCTGCCGGGACTGCGCCCTGGAGGCCGCCCGGGTCCTGGGCTGGCAGGTCATCCCCTGCATGGAGGGGGACCGGCTGCGCTCCATCGAGGAAATTCATCAGGACATTCTGGACCGGGCTCTGCCGGTCCTCACCGGCGAGGGATGACCCCGCCCACAGGAGGGAAGTTCTATGGTATACATTCTGTTGGCCCCCGGCTTTGAGGAGGCGGAGGCTCTGGTCCCCGCCGACCTGCTCCGCCGGGCCGGGCTTGAGACCAAGCTGGTCGGTCTCACCGCCGCCCCCGTCCCGGGAGGACAGGGGATGCAGGTGGTCCCCGACGGCACCCTGGACCAGGTGGACCTGGACCGGGCGGACATGATTGTTCTGCCCGGCGGCAGCCTGGGTGTGAAGAATCTGGGGGCGGAGCCTGGGGTGGAGGCCCTGGTCCGCCAAGCCGCCCAGCGGGGCATCTGGGTGGCCGCCATCTGCGCCGCCCCCACCCTGCTGGCCCGGTGGGGCCTGCTCCACGGCAAGCGCGCCGTCTGCTACCCCGGACTGGAGCCTCGGCTGGGGGATGCCCTGCCCCAGGACTTCAGCGTGGTGGAGGCGGGAGCTATCATCACCGGCCGGGCCGCCGGCTCCGCCTTTGACTTTGGGCTGAAGCTGGTGTCCGTTCTGAGCAATCCAGAAAAATCGGAGGAGGTTCGTCATGGAATCTGCTACTATTGATGTTACACAGGCGAAAAAGGACCTGCGTAAGGCGGTCCGCAAGGAGCTGAACGCCATCCCCGCCCCGGCGCTCCGGGCCAGCGACGATGCGCTGTTCGCCCGCTTTCTGGCGCTGCCCCAGGTGCAGGAGGCCAAGACCATCTTCGCCTTCTGGGGCATCCCCGGCAAGGAGCCGGAGACCGCCCGTCTCATCGCCCAGCTGGTGGCCCAGGGCAAGACCATCGGTCTGCCCCGGATGCTGCCCGAGCACCAGATGGAGATTCGCCAGTATGTGCCCCAGCGGCCCCTGGTGTCCGTCTCCTTCGGCATCTCTGAGCCGGATCTGGAGTGCCCCATCCTCACCAAGGACGACATCGACCTCATCCTAGTCCCCGCCGTGTGCTACGACCGGCAGGGCTACCGCCTGGGCTTCGGCGGCGGGTATTACGACCGCTGGCTGGAGCACTTCAGGGGCTTCCGGGTGGGGATGTGCCGGGAGGCCGTGCTCCAGGACAAGGTGCCCACCGAGGTCCACGACAGCCGCGTCCACCTGCTGCTCACCGAGCAGCAGAGCTTCTCCTTCCCCGACTGAGAAGAAATCAAACGGGGCCGTCGGTCTCCCGACGGCCCCGGAGGAAGAAATCGGACCCGGTCTCAGCAGCGCTCCTCGGCGCAGCCGCAGTCCTCGCTGCACTCGGCGCTGCACGGGCGGCTGCTGCCGCAGCTCTGGCGCTGGCAGCCGCAGCCGTTATTACAGCCGCAACCATTATTACAGCCACAGCAGCAGAACAGGACCAGGAGCAGCACGAGCCACAGACCGCCGTTGGCGTTGTTACCCCAACACATGAACCCTTTCACCTCCCTTTATCGGCGCGGAGAGAGCGTTTCCTCTGCGCCCTGTCACATTCTATGGCCCACTCCCGCCGCCGGTGCGGAGTGCGGCCCCGTTGTTAGGAGCTGACCCTATGCCACAGGAACGAAGAAGCGAATCGCAAGACCGCCGCTATGAGCGCAGCACCCGGTATGAGAGCCACGAGACCCGCCCCCGAAGCTCCCGCTCCTCCGGGTCCCGCCGCCGCTCTCGGGGGGGCAGTTTAGGCTTTACCATGATGTATATCGTGGGCGTGATTGGCGTGTCCATCGTGCTGGCCTGTCTGGGGTGGATTGCCGCCGGGGATGTGCTGGCCCTGAACAAGGAGTATAAAGAGGTCACCGTCTCCGTGACGGCGGAGGACAGCTTTAACGACGTGGTCAACACCCTGAAAAAGGACGGCCTCATTGAGTTCAAGGGGCTGTTCAAGCTGTTTGCCAACGTCACCGGCGGCAAGGACAAGGTGACCATCGGCACTTACGCCCTGAACACCGACATGGATTACCGCGCCCTGCTGTCCGGCATGAGCATCAACTCCACCACCAAGGCGGAAATTTCCGTGACCATCCCGGAGGGCTACTCCCTGGAGCAGATTTTCCAGCTGCTGGAGGATGCCGGGGTGGCCTCGGTCCGCGACCTGGAGCAGGAGGCCGCCCAGCACGACTACGCCTTCTCCTTCCTCCAGGACATCCCCCTGGGGGAGGCCGGCCGGCTGGAGGGCTTCCTCTATCCGGACACCTATCAGTTCAACACCCCCCACCGGGCGCTGTATGCCATCAACAAGATGCTGGTGAACTTTGACCAGCACTATACCGACGACCTGCGCCAGCAGGTGGCGGACAGCGGCTACTCCGTGCGGGAGATCCTGACCATCGCCTCCCTCATCGAGCGGGAGACCGACGGCACCGACCGCTCCCGCATCGCCTCGGTCATCTATAACCGCCTGAACAACACCCGGGCCAGCACGGCGGGCTACCTGCAAATCGACGCCACCCTGCGGTATATCAACGGCGGCAATGTGCCCACCGAGGCGGACAAGAGCATCGACTCCCTCTACAACACCTACAAGTATAAGGGCCTGCCCCCGGGACCCATCTGCAACCCGGGTCTGGAGTCTATCAAGGCCGCCCTGTCCCCGGAAAAGACCAAGTATTACTACTACGCCCTGGGGGACGACAACGTCCACCACTTCTTCAAGACCTATGAGGAGCACCAGAAGTTCCTCCAATCCCAGGGCCGGTATCAGCAGGGCTGACCGGCCGCGAAGCGGTTGGGAGAATGTTCCGCTTAAAAATCATCACCGCCGAGACCGGGCAAGGGCCAGCGCCCCTGCCCGGTTTTTCCGGCATCACGTTGGGAGAACTGAGTATGAGAGAAAACATCGAGCTTCTCGCCCCCGCCGGGGACCGGGAGCGGCTGGAGATGGCGGTGGCCTACGGGGCCGACGCTATCTATCTGGCGGGCAATACCTTCGGAATGCGCTCCTTCGCCGGGAATTTTTCCCCGGAGGCGCTGCGGGACGCGGTGGACTACTGCCACAAGCGGGGTGTCCGGGTCCACGTCACCTGCAACACCATGCCCCGGAACGGCGAGGTGGCCCGGCTGCCTGAGTGGCTGGAGTTCCTGGACGATGCCGGGGCGGATGCCATCATTCTGGCCGACGTGGGCACCCTGGCGCTGGCCCGGCAGTACGCCCCCCATGTGGAGCGGCATATCTCCACCCAGGCCAGCATTGTGAATTACCAGTCCGCCCGGGCCTGGCACGACCTGGGGGCCAAGCGGGTGATTCTGGCCCGGGAGCTGTCGCTGGATGAGATTCGGGAAATTCGGGCCAAGACCCCCAAGGACCTGGAAATTGAGGTCTTCGCCCACGGGGCCATGTGCGTCAGCTATTCGGGGCGGTGTCTGCTGTCCAACTACATGACGGGGCGGGACTCCAACCGGGGGGCCTGCGCCCAGCCCTGCCGCTATCAGTACGCCCTGATGGAGGAGAAGCGCCCCGGGGAGTATTTCCCCGTCTACGAGGAGAACGGCGAGACCTACATTATGAACTCCCGGGATATGTGCATGATTGACCATGTGGGCGAGCTGATGGATGCGGGACTCACCTCGCTGAAGGTGGAGGGCCGGGCCAAGTCGGCCTATTACGCCGCCATCGTCACCGGGGCCTACCGCAAGGCCATCGACGCCGCCCGGGCCGGGGAGACCCTGGACCCGGTGTGGCGGGACGAGGTGGAGCACATCAGCCACCGGCACTACTCCACCGGCTTTTTCTACGGCCAGCCCGGCCAGTACACCGCCGACTCCCGCTATGTCCGGGAGTGGCAAATCGTGGCCAAGGTGCTGTCCTGCGACGATAGGGGCAACGCCCTGCTCACCCTGAACAACAAGTTCGCCCTGGGGGACCGGCTGGAGCTGGTGGGGCCTGATGTCCGGCCCGCTGCCCTCACCGTGACCGACCTGCGGGACGAGGACGGCACCCCGCTAAGCGAGGTCCGGGTGCCCCAGATGCGCTTTACCATGCCGCTGCCCCGGCCGGTGCCCCCCCTGTCTCTGCTCCGGCGGGCCGCCGCCCTCAGTCCCCGATGAGCGGGGCGGGGCCAATCACCGGGCGCTTCGCCCCCAGCCCCAGCGGGCGGATGCACCTGGGCAACGTCTGGTCCTGTCTGCTGGCCTGGCTGGCCGCCCGGAGCGCCGGGGGGCGGATGGTTCTGCGGCTGGAGGACCTGGACCCGGACCGCTGCCGGGCGGAATACTGCGACCAGGTCATGCGGGACCTAGCGTGGCTGGGGCTGGACTGGGACGGACAGCCCGTGTACCAGAGCCGGCGCACCGAGGCCTATGCCCTGGCCTTTCAGTCCCTGCGGGACCGGGGGCTGGTCTACCCCTGCTACTGCACCCGGGCGGAGCGGCTGGCCGCCTCCGCCCCCCACCGGTCGGACGGCACCCCGGTGTATCACGGCCGCTGCCGCCGTCTCTCCCCCGCCCAGCGGGAGGAGCTGTCCCGCACCCGCCGCCCCGCCTGGCGGGTGCAGGTGCCGGAGGAGACGGTCTCCTTCCACGACCGCATCCAGGGGGACTTCTCCGAAGCTCTGGCCCGGGACTGCGGCGACTTTATCCTCCGCCGGTCCGACGGGGTCTATGCCTATCAGCTGGCGGTGGTGGTGGACGACGGGGCCATGGGCGTCAACCAGATCGTCCGGGGCAGCGACCTGCTGGACTCCACCCCCCGGCAGCTCTGGCTCCAGGACCGGCTGGGCCTGCCCCACCCGGAGTATGGCCACGTCCCCCTTCTCCTGGCCCCCGACGGCCGCCGCCTGGCCAAGCGGGACCACGATTTGGAGCTGGGACAGCTCCGGGCGCGGTATACCGCCCCCCAGCTTCTGGGGCGGCTGGCCTGCGCCGCCGGGCTGATCCCCGAGCCCGCGCCCATGGCGGCGGGGGAATTGGTGAAGGAATTTTCTTGGGAGAAGGTGGGGAAGAAGGACCTGGTGCTGGAGCTATAGCTTGGCAAAAAGTGGCTTCGCCGCTTTTTTAACAGGCGGAATCTTTCTCTCCCCCCCTTTTCTTTTTCCGGTTCCTGTGGTAAACTAGAAGTGTTTGATTCTGTACTCAGTAAGGAGAACCCCCTGTGGATAATATTACCCTGATCGGTATGCCGGGCTCCGGCAAGAGCACGGTGGGCGTCTTGCTGGCCAAGGCGCTGGGCTATGATTTTCTGGACGTGGACCTGGTCATTCAGAACCGGGAGCAGGCCCTGCTGCAAGACATTCTGGATTGCCGCGGTCTGGATGCCTTTTTGCAGGCGGAGGAGGACGCGGTGTGCTCCGTCCGGTGCAGTCGGACGGTGATCGCCCCCGGCGGCAGCGCCGTGTGCCGGGAGCGGGCCGCCCTGCATCTGAAGGCCCTGGGGCCGGTGGTCTATCTCCGGGTGCCCCTGGAGGAGCTGTCCGGCCGCATCCGCAACCTGTCCACCCGGGGCATCGCCATGAAGCCCGGGCAGACTCTGGCCGATGTGATGGCCTATCGCGCCCCCCTCTATGAGCGCTACGCCGACCTGGTCTATGACTGCAACGCCGGCACCCCCCTGGCCGATACCGCCCGGGCGCTGCTGCGGCAGCTCCGGGAGCAGGGCATGGTCTCTCCCCGCTGAGCCAAACCACCCCAGCCCGCGGGGCATAAGCGGGCCGGACGGGTGACTGACGATCCCGTCCGCATCAGTAAAGGAAGAAGTAATTGCATGACATTTCGTGACCTGGGGCTGAACGCCCCCATTCTCTCCGCCCTGGCCGACCTGGGCTATGAGGCCCCCTCCCCCATTCAGGAGCAGGCCATTCCCCACGCCCTGGCCGGGCGGGACGTTCTGGGCTGCGCCCAGACGGGCACGGGCAAGACCTGTGCCTTCTCCACCCCCATTCTCCAGCGTCTCAGCGGCGAGACGCCTGCGGGCCGGCCCATCCGCGCCCTGATCCTCACCCCCACCCGGGAGCTGGCCATTCAGATCGGCGAGAGCATCGCCGCCTACGGCAAGAACCTGGCCCTGCGGCACACCGTCATTTTCGGCGGCGTGGGCCAGAACCCCCAGGCGGAGGCGCTGAAGCGGGGGGTGGACATTCTGGTGGCCACCCCCGGCCGGCTGATGGACCTCCACGACCAGGGCCTGGTGGACCTGAGCCGCCTGGAAATTTTCGTTCTGGACGAGGCCGACCGGATGCTGGACATGGGCTTTATCCACGACGTGAAGAAGATCCTGAGGTGGCTGCCCCAAAAGAAGCAGACCCTGTTCTTCTCCGCCACCATGCCCCCGGAGATCACCGACCTGGTGAACTCCCTGCTGGACCACCCCGCCCGGGTGGCGGTGGACCCGGTGTCCTCCCCGGTGGAGGCCATTCAGCAGTCCTTGTATCTGGTGGACAAGGCCAACAAGACCCGCCTGCTGGCCCACCTGGTGGACACCCTGGGGGTGAAAAACGCCCTGGTCTTCACCCGCACCAAGCACGGGGCCAACAAGGTGGCCCGGGATTTGGAGAAGGCGGGCATCCCCGCCGCCGCCATCCACGGCAACAAGAGCCAGACCGCCCGGCAGCAGGCCCTGGCGGACTTTAAGTCCGGGGCCATCCGCTGTCTGGTGGCCACCGACATCGCCGCCCGGGGGCTGGATATTGAGGAGCTGTCCCACGTCTTCAACTACAACCTGCCCGAGGTGCCCGAAACCTATGTCCACCGCATTGGCCGGACGGGCCGGGCGGGCCGGGGCGGACAGGCCATCTCCTTCTGCGATTTCTCCGAGCTGCCCCAGCGGAAGGACATCCAGCGGCTGATCGGCCGGGCCATCCCCCTGGTGGAGGACCACCCCTATCCCATGGAGGTCTTTGAGGCCCCCAAGCGGGACAAGCATGGCCGCATCGTCAACGAGGAGGATGCCGAGGCCCGGGCCGCCGCCCGGGAGCGCCGCCGCCAGCGGGACGAGGCCGCCAAGGCCGCGGCCAAGGAGAAGCGCCAGGCCGCCCAGACCCAGGAGGCCCGGGCCGTCCAGGCTCTGGAGCAGTCCGGCACCCCCGCCAAAAAGCGCCGCCGGAAAAAGCGCGCCGCCCCAGAGGAGACCCTCCCCCAGGGGGAGGGCAGCCTGTCCCGGGAGAAGCCCCGCCGGGGCGTCCGGTCCGGGACGCTGATGGACACCGGCGACGCCATGCCCCAGACGGAGTTCCACCGGCCCAACCCCCTGGACAGCGACGTGATCCTGGACGCCACCGCCCGCCTGCTGGCCCCCCACCGGGGCGCGGCCGGGGCGCAGGAGACCCCCGCCTCCGGCCGGAGCAAGCACCGCCGGAAGAAGAAGGCGGTGCCCACGGTGCCGGAGCAGGAGATCCGCCTGCCCCACGCCCGGACCAAGCAGCCCAAGCAGGGCACCAAGAACCGCAGTGACCGCCCCGCCCGGGGCGAGGGAAAGCCCCGCCGGGGCAAGGACCAGGTCCGCCGGGGTCTGCCCCCCGAGCCGCCCCGCCGCTGCAAGGACTCCACCGAGCAGCCCAGCTTGATGAAGCCCTTCTATATCAACGCGGGCCGCTGAGCCCGTTTTTCCGCAGAAACCCCTCCCGGCTGCCAGCCTGGGAGTAAAAATTGGAGGATTTGAGTTATGGATTATCAGGCGCTCTATCAGCAGAAGCTCACCACCGCCGCCCAGGCGGTCCAGGTCGTCAAGTCCGGCGACTGGGTGGATTACTCCTGGTGCACCAATCACCCCGTGGCCCTGGACAAGGCCCTGGCCGCCCGGAAGGACGAGCTCACCGACGTGAAGGTGCGCGGCGGCGTGACCATGTGGATGCCCGAGATCTGCAAGGCGGAGGACGCCGGGGACCACTTCACCTGGCACTCCTGGCATTGCAGCGGCATCGACCGCAAGATCATGTCCAAGGGCATGGGCTACTTCATTCCCATGCGCTACTCTGAGCTGCCCCGCTTCTACCGGGACGGTCAGGTCCCCGTGGACGTGGTGATGCTCCAGACCACCCCCATGGATGAGCACGGCAACTTCAACTTCGGTCTGGCCGCCTCCCACCTGGCGGAGGTGCTGGCCCGGGCCAAGTGCATCATCGTGGAGGTCAACAAGAATATGCCCTGGGTCAACGGCCTGAACGGCACGGAGGTCAGCATCCGGGACGTGACCTATGTGGTGGAGGGGGACAATCCCCCCGTGGCCCAGCTGGGCGCGGGCGGCGAGCCCTCTGACGTGGACCGGGCCGTGGCCAACCTGGTGGTGCCCCAGATCCCCAACGGCGCCTGTCTCCAGCTGGGCATCGGCGGGATGCCCAACGCCATCGGCGCCATGATCGCCCAGTCGGATCTGAAGGACCTGTCCGTCCACACCGAGATGTATGTAGACGGCTTTGTGGACATCGCCAACGCCGGCAAGATCACCGGCCGGCACAAGGTCCTGGATCGGGGCCGCCAGGTGTTCGCCTTCGCCGCCGGCACCCAGAAGCTGTATGACTACATCAACCGCAACCCCGAGGTCATGGCCGGTCCGGTGGACTACACCAACGACGTGCACGTCATCAGCCAGATCGACAACTTCATCTCCATCAACAACGCCATTGATCTGGACCTGTTCGGCCAGGTCAACGCCGAGTCCGCCGGTCTGAAGCACATCTCCGGCACCGGCGGCCAGCTGGACTTCGCCATGGGCGCGTATCTGTCCAAGGGCGGCAAGAGCTTTATCTGCCTGTCCTCCACCGTCACCGGCAAGGACGGCACCGTGAAGAGCCGCATCGTCCCCACCCTGACCCCCGGCTCCATCTGCACCGACCCCCGCTCCTGTGTGCAGTATATCGTCACCGAGTACGGCATGGCGAACCTGAAGGGCCTGTCCACCTGGCAGCGCGCCGAGGCGCTCATCAACATCGCCCACCCCGACTTCCGGGAGCAGCTCATCCAGGACGCCGAGAAGATGCACATCTGGCGGCGGAGCAACAAGTAAGTCCGTTTTGATTAGATGATCCCCCAGCCGGGTCTGGCTGGGGGATCATTTTGTCCTTTGCCTTCCCCAGGGGAAGGCAGAAAAAAACGTGGCCGCCCGAACAGGCAGCCACGTTTTTGTGCGTTACGAAAACCCCAATTACTTGTGGTCCACGGAGTACATATGCTTGATGAGCTCCAGAACCTTGTTGGAGTAGCCGATCTCGTTGTCGTACCAGGACACGACCTTGACGAAGGTATCGGTCAGGGCGATGCCGGCGTCGGCGTCGAAGATGGAGGTACGGGTGTCGCCCAGGAAGTCGCTGGAGACAACGGCCTCGTCGGTGTAGCCCAGGATGCCCTTCAGCTCGCCCTCGGAAGCCTTCTTCATGGCGGCGCAGATCTCCTCGTACTTGGCGGGCTTCTCCAGGTTGACGGTCAGGTCAACAACGGACACGTCCAGGGTGGGAACGCGCATGGACATACCGGTCAGCTTGCCGTTCAGAGAGGGGATGACCTTGCCCACGGCCTTGGCGGCGCCGGTGGAGGAGGGGATGATGTTGCCGGTGGCAGCGCGGCCGCCGCGCCAATCCTTCAGGGAAGGACCGTCCACAGTCTTCTGGGTGGCGGTGACGGAGTGCACGGTGGTCATCAGGCCGTCCTTGATGCCCCAGTTGTCGTTCAGGACCTTGGCGATGGGGGCCAGGCAGTTGGTGGTGCAGGAAGCGTTGGAGACGAAGTTCATGTCGGTGGTGTACTTGTCCAGGTTCACGCCGCAGACGAACATGGGGGTGTCGTCCTTGGAGGGGGCGGACATGACGACCTTCTTGGCGCCGGCGTCCAGGTGGCCCTGGGCCTTCTCCTTGGTCAGGAACAGGCCGGTGGACTCCACGACGTACTCGGCGCCCAGCTTGGCCCAGGGCAGGTCGGCGGGGTTGCGCTCGGCAGAGATGGGGATCTCCTTGCCGTTGACAATGATGGCGTTCTCGGTGTGGCCGATCTCCGCCTCGCACTTGCCGTGCATGGTGTCGTACTTCAGCATATAAGCCAGATAGTCGGCGGGGCACAGATCGTTGATACCCACGATCTCGATTTCAGGATGATTGAGGCTGGCGCGGAAAACCATACGGCCGATACGGCCAAAACCATTGATGCCAACTTTGATGCTCATGTTGAAACTCCTTCTTCCTTTTTAATTTCTTCCGTTTCCGCCCCGAGAACCCCGGAGGGCAGCGGAAGTGAGAGGAAAATTCCTTTTGACGCTACTGCTATTATACCCGGTTTCTTCTCGCTTGGGTAGTGTGTTTTTACCTAGAAATGGATGATTTTTTGAAAAAATTTTCGCCAAACGGTGGGAATGCCTAAAAAAGTATCGGTCTTGCCGGGGAAAACGCCCG
>URTG01000039.1 GCA_900550705.1 uncultured Eubacteriales bacterium
CAGTTCCGCCCGGGGCAGGAGCGCCTCATCGACGCCATCCTCTCCGGACGGGATGCCCGGGGCATCATGCCCACCGGCGGCGGAAAGTCCCTGTGCTACCAGATCCCGGCCCTGCTGCTGCCCGGGGTGACACTGGTGATCTCCCCCCTCATCTCTCTGATGAAGGACCAGGTGGCCGCCCTGAAAAAATCCGGCATCGACGCCGCCTTTCTCAATCGCTCCCTCACCGGCGACCAGCTCCGGACGGTCTACCGCCGCGCCCGGGAGGGGGCCTACAAGCTGCTGTACGTCGCCCCGGAGCGGCTGGAGGGCGACGGCTTCGCCGCCCTGGCCCGGGAGCTGGAGCTGTCTCTGGTGGCGGTGGACGAGGCCCACTGCATCTCCCAATGGGGACAGGATTTCCGCCCCAGCTACCTGAATATCGCGGCCTTTGTGGCCACTCTCCCCCGCCGCCCGGTGGTGGCCGCCTTCACTGCCACCGCCACCGCCGACGTGCAGGGGGACATCACCCGCCTGCTGGGCCTGCAGGACCCCGCCTGCGCCGTCACCGGCTTCGACCGGCCCAATCTGTTTTTCGATGTCCGCCGTCCGAAAAACAAGCTCTCCACCCTGCTGGCCCTGCTCCAGGAGCGCCGGGATAAGAGCGGCATCGTCTACTGCGCCACCCGCTCCGGGGTGGAACGGGTGTGTCAGGCCCTCTGCGACCGGGGCATCCCCGCCACCCGCTACCACGCCGGTCTGGACGAGGCGGAGCGGCAGCAGAACCAGGACGACTTCCAGTTCGACCGCAAAACCGTGATGGTGGCCACCAACGCCTTCGGCATGGGCATTGACAAGTCCAACGTCAGCTTCGTCTTCCATTACAATATGCCCAAAAGTCTGGAGGCCTACTATCAGGAGGCGGGCCGCGCCGGACGGGACGGCGAGGCGGCGGACTGCATTCTCCTCTATTCCGCCGGAGATGTGGAAACGGCGAAATTCCTGCTGCAAAACGGCGGCAACCCCAATCTGGACCCGGAGACCCAGGAACAGGTCCGGCAGCACGACCGGGTGCGCCTCCAGGCCATGATTGGCTACTGCAAGACCACCCACTGTCTTCGGGGGGCCATTCTGGACTACTTCGGCCAGGACCACCCCGCCCAATGCGGCAGCTGCGGCAACTGCAAGGGGGAGTACCGCCAGCAGGACATCACCGTCCCCGCCCAGATGATCCTCTCCTGTGTGCTCCGGGTGAAGGGCAAGCTGGGCTACTATGTGGGCAAGACCCTGATCCTCCAGACCCTGCGGGGCAGCAAGGACCAGCGGGTCGCCTCCCTGGGGCTGGACACCCTGAGCACCTACGGCCTGATGGACAAGGTCTCCACCGCCCAGGCCCGGGCCTATGTGGACTTTCTGGAGCTGGAGGGCTATCTCCGCACCAATCCGCTCCACTCCACCCTGGAGCCCACCCAGGCGGCCTCCGCCGTGCTGTTCGGCGGAAGGACCGTGTCCATGCCCGTCCGGGCGGACACGGAGCCGCCCCGGGTCCGCCGGGGCAGACGGGAGGCCGCCCCGCTGGCCGACGCGCCGCAGGACCTGCTCTCCGCGCTGAAATCCGTCCGGAACCAGATCGCGCTGGAGGAAAACGTCCCCGCCTACATCGTCTTCTCCAATGCCACCCTGGCCGACATGGCCCAGAAGCAGCCCCGGACCCGGGCGGAATTTCTGGAGGTCTCCGGCGTGGGCGAGGTGAAGGCGGAGCGGTACGCCGAGCCCTTCCTGGCGGCCATCGCCGACTATTTCGCCTGAATTCACCCGGGCCGCCAGCCGTCCATGGCCTCCTCCAGCTTCTCCAGCGCCCGCTTTTCCAGGCGGGAGACGTAGGACCGGCTGATGCCGCACCGGGCGGCCACCTCCCGCTGGGTCCGGGGCGGCCGGTCGTCCAGACCGTACCGCTGGACGATGATCGTCCGCTCCCGGGGCGTCAGGCAGACGTCCACGCAGCGGCGCACCTTCCGCTGGGCATCCCGGGCATCCAGCTCCTCCAGCATGGTGTCGTCCACCGCGATGACATCCATCAGCGAAAGTCCGCCCCCCTCCCCCGCCGACTCCAACGTGTCCGCCAGGGAGACCTCACCTTGCAGCTTTTTGCGGCTGCGGAAATACATGAGGATTTCATTTTCAATACACCTGCTAGCATACGTCGCCAGCCTCACTTTTTTATCCGGCTTAAACGTAGAGATCCCCTTGATCAGTCCGATGGTGCCGATGGAGATCAGGTCGTCCTGGTCCCCCGCCTGGTTAAAGTATTTCTTGGCGATGTGGGCCACCAGGCGGAGATTGTGCTCCACCAGCTTGTTGCGGGCCTCCAGGTCCCCCTGGGCCCAGCGTTCCAGGCACTCCCGCTCCTCCTCCGCCTTCAGCGGCCGCGGGAAGGACCCGGTCCCGCCGCCGGACAGGCGCAGGGTGACAAACAGCCCATTCATCACCAGATACAGCATGGGCGACAGCATATACAACACCTCCGCCCCACCCTATTCCGGGGAATCTTGTCCCTATGCCAGGATTTTTGTTCTTCCGCCCCCCAAAAAACACACCCCAGGCCGGAGTCGAGGAAAACTCCGGCCTGGGGCGTCAAGAGAAACTATATTGGAAGGGAACGTGCTTAGAAGGGGCCGTAGCCGATGTTCACGGCCACAATCAGGAAGATGAAGGCAACGACCCACCACATCAGGAACAGGGGGAACAGGTACTTGGCCCACTTCTTGAAGGACACGCCGCCGCACATGGCCAGAGCAGCCAGGATCTCGCCGCCGGTGGGAGCCATGACGTTGGTGAAGGCGTCGCCCATCTGGAAGGCCAGCACGGAGGTCTGCCGGGTGATGTTCAGCATATCAGCCAGCGGGGCCATGATGGGCATGGTGATGGCAGCCTGGCCGGAGCCGGAGGGCACCAGCACGTTGAACAGGTCCTGCACCACGAACATACCGCAGGCAGCCAGAGTGGGGGGCAGCCCGTTCAGCAGGCTGGCCAGGAAGTGGATGATGGCGTCCATAATGTTGGCCTCCTGAAGCAGGATGACCACGGAGTTGGCCAGACCGATCATCAGGCAGGGGAACAGCATATTGCCGCAGCCCTTCTCGAAGTGGTCGCAGATCTCGCTGGGACGCAGGCCGCCCACCAGACCGCCGATGATGCCGATGGCCAGGAAGATGCCGGACAGCTCATCGACCCCGAAGCCCAGGTTGACAATGCCCCACACGGTGAGTGCCAGACCGACGAAGAACACCACCAGCACAAGCTTCTGCCGGGTCGTCAGCGGGGTACCGCTTTCGGTGTCGATGGTAAGATTCTGGGCGGTGACCCGGTCGATGTCATAGGTGGAGCTGAGGGTGGGGTTCTTCTTCACCCGGCGGGCGTGCCAGGTGACGTAGCAGATGCTCACCGCCAGCAGGCACAGGAACAGGGGCACACGCAGATTCATGCCGGAGAACATGGGCAGGCCCGCAATGCTCTGGGCCACGCCGGTGGTAAAGGCGTTGGTGATGGCGCCGCCGTAGCCGGAGGCCGCCGCGCAGAAGATGATGCCTACGGCTGTCAGCGAGTCGAAGCCCATGGCCAGACAGCAGGCCAGGACCAGGGGAACGAAGGCCAGGAACTCCTCAAAGTTGGCGCAGAAGGCGGAGCCGCAGCCGAAGACCAGCATACACACGGGAATCATCAGCAGCTCTTTGCCCTTCATGGCCCGAACCACGTTGGCCATTCCGGTCTCAATGGCCTTGGTGCCGTTCAGGATGGCGAACATACCGCCAATGACCAGCAGGAAGGCAATGATGTAGGCGGCGTTCTGAATGCCCAGGGACACGGACATCAGCAGCATAAAGGGGCTCACGGGGTTGCGGTCTACGGCGTGGTAGCTGCTGGGGTCTACGATCTCTCGATCGATCGCCGCGTCATAGACTCGGTCGTAGCTGCCGGCGGGGACGATGTACGAGGCCACCGCCACGATGAGGATGATCGCCACCAGGAACAGCATGGGGTTAATGGCTTTCAGTTCTTTCTTTTTCTTTGTCTCTCCCATTTGAAACGAAACTCCTTTCCTTTGTCCGGGCTTTGCCTTTATGACTGGCACTGTGCCAGGATCTCACACAAGAATTGATAAACTCTGCGGGTGGAGGAAATGCTCATCTGCTCCCAGGGGGAATGGAAATTCCAGCAGTCGGGACCGATGGAAATGGCATCCAGGTCGGGCAGCTTGACCGAGAAGAAGCCGGTCTCCAGTCCGGCGTGGACCGTCAGATATTCCGGCTGACCGCCGAACAGCCGCTCATAGGCCGCCCCGGCGATGCTCCGCAGGGGGGATTCGGGGTGGAAGTCCCAGGAGGGATAGGCCCTGTCCGCGTGCCAGGTCCCGCCAAGAATTCGGGCCAGCCGATCGATTCGCTGGAGCAGGTAGTTCCCCACGCTGGGACGGGCGGAGCGGGCCTCCAGCACCATACGCAGCTCCCCACGGGTCAGATACAGCTCACCCAGGTTGTCCGAGGTATCCACCAGACCCACCAGGGCCTCGTTCATCTGGAAAATTCCGTCGGGCATCAGGAACACGCCGTCCAGCAGAGGCTGGGCCGGAGCACACCAGTCGGGGCACTCCGTCGGCTCCAGGGTCACCAACAGATTGCGGCCGGTGATGGCGAACTCCTGGGACATCTCCGCCTGCTGGGCCGCCAGAATTTCTTCTGCCTCGGCCTGAGACTCCGCCGGGATCAGGACCGTTGCCCAGCCCTCCCGCGGGATGGCCAGCCGGAATGTACCGCCGGTGACGGGTCCCAGCTTCAGGGGCATGGCCGCCTCCAGCGCCGCAATGGCCCGGGCCAGCAGGGTGACGGCGCTGCCGTGGCCCCGGTGGATGTCCTCCCCGGAATGGCCGCCGTGCAGACCGGATACGGTAAGGATATAGGCCCTCCAGCCCGCCGGGACCGGCTCCGCCGCCACGGGGGCGGTAAACTCCACCGCCATGCCGCCGCAGCTGCCGCACAGGACCTGCTTATCGCAGGCGTGGTCCAGGTTGATGAGCCGCCGGGCCGCCATCCGCGCCGTGTCGAAGTTGGCCGCGCCGGAGAAGTCCTCCTCCTCCGCCGTGGTAAACAGCACCTCCAGGGGGGGATGGGGCAGCGTGTCGTCGTCCAGCACCGCCAGCGCCAGAGCCACGCCCATGCCGTCGTCCGCACCCAGGGTCGTCCGGCCGCCGGTGGTGATCCGGTCGCCCTCGATCTGCCACTGGATGGGGTCTCGCAGGAAGTCGTGCTCCACGCCCGGGGCCTTCTCGCACACCATGTCCATGTGAGCCTGGAGCATCACCGCCGGCGCGTTCTCATAGCCCGAAGACGCGGCCTTGCGGATGAACACGTTGTTCGACGCATCCCGGACGGCCTCCAGCCCCCGGTCCTGCGCCCAGTGGAGGAGCCACGCACTGATCTGCGTCTCCTGCATACTGGGGCGGGGCACCTGGCTGATCTCATGGAACCAGTGAAACGCCGGCTCCTGCAGCAGCTCCATCTGTTCCTTTGTCATACAAACACCTCCAGAATTTGCTCTCCCGGCGGGAGAGCGCGATTTTTCTCTCTGTCTTGCTAAATATTTTAATCATGGTTTTTTTCTAATCACGATTATATTCTATGCAAAGCAATTTGTCAAGTCCTTTTTTCTTTCGTAAGCGAATATTTGTTTTGAATAAATTTTTTTCATGAAAACGTTACCCGGCCAAAGGTGAAAAAGAATCGCGAGGACGGTTCCTGTGACCCGGTCCAGCACCAATTTCCATCGCCGGAAAAAGGCGCTGCGCCAGATCACGGGAGCCGCCCCCGTGATTGTCCGATCAAACTCTGTATTCCCCTCGCTCACGTTCTCGCCGCCGCCAGCAAATACTCAAACAGCCGATCAAAATACGCCGACCGCTCCTCCGCATCGAAGTTCCCCTTCGTCAGTGTCAGATTATAGAGAAAGCTCTGGTGGGCCGCAATCATAAGGTCCATGGTCACATCGGCCTTCTCGGCGGCCATGTCGCCCTCCTGGACCATCTTGTCCACAGTGATCCGGTCGCGCTCCTTCATGCTGCCCCCCACCATCATGCGCTGCATCTGCTCGCTGAGGTGGCCCAGCTCATCCGGGAACAGCTCGTGGTAGTACAGGTGGAGCACCGAGCCAAGCTTATCGCTGTACCGACCGAAGAACATATTGTAGTAGAGGTCCGGGGCATGGAAGGCACAGCGGTTAAAGCAGTGGTAAACGGTCCGATAGCGGTCGATGGCCCGCATCTCCGGCCGGATCTCCGCCTCCAGCATCGCGACATATTCCCGGAGATAGCACACGGAGCCGAACATCGTCAGCTGCTCCAGGTCGTTGAAGTAGTTGTAAATGGTGGCGCTGTTATAACCCGCCTCGGTGGCGATCTTGCGGATAGACAGGCCGTCTATCCCCTCGGCGCGGATGAGCTTCTCCGTGGCCTCTACAAAATAGCTCATAATGCGCCGACGCTTCACGGTCATCTTGTTGTCCAGTGCCTTATCCGTCTGAATCATATTCCTTCCTCCTCGAAAAGTAGTTGACAAATTTCCTCGCTGAATTTATAATCGCGATTATCAGATAATCGTGATTGTAAACCAAGGAGGTATCTTCATGTCTCGAATTCCTTTGTCCGGCAGCACCCTGGTGTTCCTGGGAGCACTGTTCTGGAGCCTGAACTCTCCCCTGGTCAAATGCCTGACCCTGCCGGCCCTGCTGATTTGCGGGCTGCGCTCCGTCATTGCCGGCATCGCCCTGAGCCCCACCATCCGGCCCCGCCAGCTGCGGTGGAACCGATGGCTGGTCTTCTATCTGCTGTCCTATCTGGGGCTGTGCGTCAGCGTGATTCTGGCCCTGTCCATGACGTCTGCCCCCATCGCCGTGGGAATGCAGTACACCGCCACCATCTGGCTGTTCCTGATCGGCCTTTTGCGGACGCGGCACTTCAGCTGGCGGGCGTTTCTCCCTGTGTTCATTATCTCCGTGGGCGTGGTGTTCTTCATGTGCTCCAGCACCGGGGGGACCAACCGTCTGGGCAACTTCATCGCCCTGACCGAGGGGATCTTCTTCGTCTGCATCACCATCAGCTCCCAGAAGGCCGCGGGGACCAACCCCCTGGGGCTTACCGCCCTGGCCAATCTGTTCACCGGACTGGCCGTGTTCCTTGTGGTGCCCGGACTGTGGGGCGAGCTGGCCAAAATGTCACCCAGGGATTGGGTGCTGATGCTGATCCTGGGCGTGGTTCAGGTGGGCGGCGGCTACGGCTGCTTTAACCTGGGCGTTCAGAAGGTCAGCGCCCAGCGGGCCTCGATCATCGCCCTGTGGGAGATGATCCTGGGTCCCCTGTGGGTGGCGCTATTCCTGGGGGAGTACCCCTCCACCCTGGTGCTGATCGGCTTTGTCTTTATTCTGGTGGGCATCGTGCTGGATAATCTCCCCAGCGGAAAGGCCCAGTCTCAGGATTGCCCATCGTGATTATTTTATGTTGTGCGATTAGTTTTTGCAAGCCACCACGTTAAAGTGCCCGGAGCCGTGGAGCAAAGCGGCTCCGGGCATGTTGCGTTTGTGTGTTCCGGCGGCCGAACAGGTCCCTCCGACCAAAGGCTTCTGGGGGAGCGCTTGCTGAAACAGCGGTTTTGTTTGCAATTTTTCTCAAAAACGGATATAATACTCCCATACGCAACGACTCCGCGAGGGAGGTTTTTATGAAAACAGGACTTGTATTAGAGGGCGGTGCGCTCCGCGCCATTTTCTCCAGCGGCGTGTGCGACGCCCTGCTGGACGGCCATATGATCGCAGACTATGTGGTGGGCGTCTCCGCCGGCATCGCCTACGGCGTGAGCTATGTCTCCGGCCAGGTCCGCCGGAATCTGGAGGTGGTCACCCGCTTTGCCCCGGACCACCGGTATATGGGCATGAACAATCTGACCAACCGGAACAACCGCTGCTACTTCGGCCTGAAATTTGCCTACGACACCATTCCCAATCAGCTGGTCCCCTTTGATTACGACGCCTTCGCCGCCTTTCCCGGCCCGGTGGAGGCGGTGGTCACCAACCTGAACACCGGCAAGGCGGACTATCTGGAGGTCCCCCGGCGGGACCGCTACTCCGCCGTGCTTCAGGCCACCTGCGCCATGCCCCTGATGTTCCCCGTCTACCACATCGGGGGCCAGCCCTATCTGGACGGCGGCGTGGCCGACGCCATCCCCTGGCGGCACGCCCTGGACCAGGGCTGCGACCGGCTCATCGTGGTGCTCACCCATCCCCGGGACTATATCCGCAAGCCGGACCACTTCATGGGGCTGATCCGGCGGCATTATCAAAACTACCCCAATTTCCTCAAGGTGATGGAGCACCGGGCCTCCGTCTACAACCGGGAGCGGAACGCGCTGTTCCAGCTGGAGCGCCAGGGCAAGGTGAAGGTCATCGTCCCCGCCTCCACCATGGGTGTCTCCCGCACGGAGCGAGACACCAAAAAGCTCCGTCTGCTGTGGGGGCACGGCTATCAGATCGCCAGCGACCGGATGGACGAGCTGCGGGAATATCTTCAGCCCTGAGTATCCTCCCCCTCCAGGGCCAGCAGCGCCAGGGCGTCGCCCACCACGGTGAAAAAGGCGGCCAGCCGGCTCCGCTGGGCACTCCCCTGCCCCTGGGCCAGTAAAATCGCCAGGGCCGCGGCGGCAGCCAACAGCTCTCCGGTTCCGTCGGAACCCGGACGTCCCATAAAACCACCCCGTTTCATTTTATGTGAACCGGAGAAAGGGTGCAAAATGAAGCTCGTAGTCATCGACGGCCAGGGCGGCCGCCTGGGTAAGCTCCTGGTGGAGCTGCTCCGGGCCCGGCTGCCCCAGGCCCAGATTTTAGCGGTGGGCACCAACAGCATCGCCACCGCCGCCATGCTCAAGGCCGGGGCCCACTGGGGTGCCACCGGGGAAAACCCCGTGATCCGCGGTGTCCGGAATGCCGACGCCGTTCTGGGCCCCATCGGCATCGTCGTGGCCCACGCCATCCTGGGCGAGGTCACCCCCGCCATGGCCGAGGCCGTGGCCGGCTGCTCCGCCCGGAAGTATCTCATCCCCATGAACAGCTGCGGCGTCGCCGTGGCCGGAGTGCAGGACCTGCCGCTGTCCGCCTATGCAGAGCGGGCGGTGGAGATGGCGGCGGAGGAGCTGACGAATTCCAAATAACTGCGCCGATCCACCGTCAACAAACCGGCCCGCCGGGGGACATCTCCTCCCGGCGGGCCGTTGATTTTTCGCTTATTCCTCGTTTGCGTCGTCTGCCTCCGGCTCCTCCCTCTCCGGGTGCTCCTCCTGCCAATTCTGGGCGGGGCCGCCGATGGGGCGGAACTCCGGCTCGGGGTCCATGACCTGCTTGGTGCCCACGCAGCGGTTGATGGGGGTGCCCATCTGGTGGAACTTCTCCTCGTAGTCGGTCATCACGCCGCAGATGCCGTCAGCGTGCAGGTCGCGGGTGACCTCTGACAGGGCGTAGCCCGCCTTGGGGAACTGGAACAGGGAGTATTCGAACAGGTCCCGGTTGTCGGTCTTGAAGTGGATCTGTCCCCCGACCTTCAGAATACCCCGGTAGAGCAGCAGAAAATTCTCGTGGGTCAGCCGCCGCCGGGCGTGCTTGTGGGAGGGCCAGGGATCGCAGAAGTTGATGTACAGCCGGTCGATTTCCTCCGGCGCGAAGTAGTCCCGCAGCAGCGCCGCGTCGCCGTCGATGAACCAGACGTTGTTCAGCCCCTTCTCCATGCACCGCTCCATAGCGATGACCATGGCGTCCGGCACCCGCTCCAGCGCGATGTACAGGGTGTCCGGGTTCTGCTCCGCCGTCTCCGCCGTGAAGCGTCCCTTGCCGCACCCCAGCTCCAGCCGCACGTCCTTGGCGTCCGGCTTCAGCTCCCGCCAATGCCCCCGCCGCGCCGCCGGGTCGGTAATCAGATAGCGCCCACAGCGCTCCATCCGTGCCCCTAAATTGGGCTTTTTTCTCATTCTCATGGTTGTTTCTCCTCCATGTGGTCCTGTGTTTGGAATTTATTTTATCACAAAGCAAGTAGGACTTGCAATCCTTTTCAAAATATACTATAATGGAGCGGTATCCGGGTATAGCGCAGCTGCTTTGGGAGTGGGTCGCTCCCCCTTCACGCCGGGAAATACCGTGTCCGCAATCCCTTGATACGCCTGCGATACAGGCACTTCCCCCGCAAGCCGAGGTGGTCAAAAAAACCGCCTGACCACATGTTTGACCACATCTGGCTCAAAACTCAATAACCAAAAATCCGGGATTAGCGCAGTTGGTAGCGCGCTTGCTTTGGGAGCAAGATGTCGGGAGTTCGAGTCTCCCATCTCGGACCAAAACCCCTCTGAAATCGTTGATTTCAGAGGGGTTTTTCTTATTCTTTGTCTATTGCGGCGCAGGATTTGAGGAAAATTAAGTCTTATTCATGTAATGGATGATGTGTTCGATTATATGAATATGTGGTTGCAGAAAACCTCGAAATTTGTTATTATAAACTAAAGAATATTCGCAGAAGCGAGGTGCCCCAATGAAATCTATGCAAGCATCAACATTAGTGACAAAAGGAGATAGAATTGGTATCTCTGGCTCAGGCAATGGTAGGCCTATCAACATAAAAGGCGGTCCCAAAGCCCGGCAAGCTATACAATCTCTTTCAAGCTTTGGTTTAATTAGTTTTTCACGAGATCAATACTTCAAAAGCTCTGCATATTCGATTCATTTCATTAAACCAGTTGCTAAACTGAAGCAATTGTATAATTTAGGCGAAGAGGTCTTGATTCTATGCTGCAATGATAGCCTGACCAATTTCAAAAGCCGCACAAAGGATTTGATTGATTACATGCTTGGTTCCCAGTCGGAATATAGAAATCGACTTGATAAGGTAACTTGTTTTCTTGTTGACGACTGCGATGATATTGAGGAAGTAATTAAACATGATCGTAGCGAAAATCCTGATTCTCGGTTGATTGTACCGTTTTCGTACAAGGAACTGGAGAATGGAGTTACTGCTGAAGCGTTTCAAAATAGAATGCGCACATTTCTGTATGAACGCGACTTATTTGGAGTTGCTTCTCCGTTGAGAGACGACAATTTGTTTTTCGGCAAAGAACGATTTAATATAATTTCGGAACTGTATGGAAAATACCTTCAAGGAGAGCACGGCGGTCTGTTTGGCTTAAGAAGGATTGGAAAAACATCTATCCTAAACCTCCTTCGAAATCGTGTCGAACAAAACGGTGGTGCTGCAATCTATTTTGATTGTACTAAGTATTATCATTTGAAGTGGAACTCGTTTTTACACCAAATCGTTAACGAAATCCAAGCCAAATATTCAGTTGGCAGTGCTGAAACTCCTGCTGGTTTCCTTCCTGAAGACTTTTTGTTGGATAGTGCTGGAGCGCGTTATACTGAAGCTAAAGCGCCGTTAAGTTTTGAGGCGGATTTGAAATCGCTTTGTCAGGGGCTGAACAATCGTAGGATTCTGCTTATCTTTGACGAAATTGAGCGAATCAGTTTCGGCACATCTCCTTCGCAGCACTGGTGTACGGGAAGTGATGCTTTGTTCTTTTGGGATGCACTGCGATCGATTTCTCAAACTGACAATACCATTTTCTCGTTTCTTATTGCTGGTGTTAATCCCAAGTGCGTCG